>NZ_JADJDD010000006.1:160000-222510 GCF_016702885.1 Candidatus Villigracilis vicinus | reverse complement strand
AAGTTGACATCCCCCACCAGTTTCTGGCGCGGCTTGCCGGTCTTCTGGCTAATAACCGGGGTACCATCAGGGTTGAGCATTGGGATGCCATTGATGCCTACATCGATCACAGCCGCGCCGGGTTTGATCCAATCCCCGCGTACCATTTCAGCACGCCCAATGGCGGCAATGATAATATCGGCATCACGCAAAACAGCCGGGATATCCTTCGTCTTCGAGTGGACAACAGTGACCGTGGCATTTTCTTTTATCAGGAGCAACGCTGCAGGCATACCAACAATATTGGAGCGCCCCAAAACCACAGCATTGGCACCTGCGATCTTTACACCGGCTTCTTTGAGAAGGTAGATACATCCATACGGCGTGCAAGGAACGAACAAAGGTTCGCGTCCCTTTTGCGCCAGCCGCCCAAGGTTGATCGGTGAAAAACCATCCACATCTTTCTCAATACTGATAAGCTGCAGAATACGCTCTTCATCTAAATGATCCGGCAAAGGCAACTGCACAAGAATACCGTGAACCTTCGGGTCGGCATTCAATTGCTTGATAAGTTTCTCGAGGTCATCCTGGGTGATATCTGCAGGAACAGGGTGATGAAAGGATGTCATTCCCAATTCTGCACATGCCTTTTGCTTCATGCTGACATACGTCGCCGAGTCGATCCGCTCTCCCACCAAAACAGTTGCCAACCCCGGCTGCGACTTTCCCGCCGCGAGTCGTTTGGCTACTTTTTCCTTTACTTCATCGCGCACCTTCTGCGCAATAGCGGTTCCATCAATTAACTGAGCTGTCATTGGGTCTGCTCCTTTTGTTTTGAATTTATCAATAAAATTATAAAGTCAGTCTGAAATTACAAGAAGTGACATTTGTAATAACAAGTCTTCTATACATGTTGAGCAGGGAAATATCTTTCATACTTGTGTTGCACAAATACTAAAAAGGCGGGAATAAAAACCAATAATTGCGGCACAAGGAATAAACGCGCCTCCGAAATCACACTGCCTATCAGGTGGATCATAAACCAGACCGGGATCAATGTGATAAAAAAACGCTTCAAAACCGGCATCCAATCCTTATACATCAACATGCCAACCAGGGGCGCAAAACTAAAAAAGCGAACTACAAGTTCAAAAGAAGATAGCGTCAGATTATAGGATAGTAATGGAAGTCCTGGCTGATATCCATAAGGGATGAATAACTCACGATCGGGATACAAAGCACGCAAAGCAAGAAAAACCCCCACCCACACAACAAGTGACAATAAGATTAAAAAAACTTTCGAGCGCTGGTCCTTAATCCTAGGTAGCGTAGTAATTGCAAGAAATGGGATCAATCCACTCGTCTCGCGATTCATGGCTGCAGCAACCATCAGCACGGGCAGCCATACAAAGAGGTCCTTCAAGATCAACAGAACCGCAGCAAGATAAAAAATCACATCAAAATAGGTATTGAACGAAAGATCACTCTGATGGAAAGAATTGAGCATGGAGCCGGTTACGAAAAGAATCCCAACCAATGCAACCAGTTTTGAAAAGCCAATTTTTTGGAAATATACATAAACAAAGCCAAAGATCACAGCATTCTGGATCAGCCGCAAAGCCAAAAACACCGCAAAATACCCTTGACCGAGTCCGAGGGAAGCGGACAGGCGCACCGCCCCTTCGATCAGCCATTCTGCAAAAACCCGGTACTGCCAGGGATTCAATGCCGTGCCGGTCATTACTGCCATATGACGCCCTTCCTGAATTTCAAGGCGTCCTTTAATCTCAGGGTTTTCAAACTGTGTATATACCGTGTAAACGGTCAGCAGGGACAAGACCAGAACAACAACCAGCCGCCTTGATTTTGAATCGCCCATCCATTGATACAGGTTGAAGAAAACAAAAAGCGCAAACCCCAAACAACCAATACACAGCAGAATAATAAGTATGTAATACCAAGTTGGTGTGGCACTTTTCTTTTTTACAACAAAGGGAGCGTCAGCCAGTACAGACGAGGTCTCTTCATCATCCCACAATACTGTCGCGCTTGCCTGACCATCTGGAGGAAAAATGGTTAGAGTGGCATGCTCGCCGATCCTGCCTTCCCAATACAGTTCTCCTTGTGCATTCGCCGAAAGAAAATACTTATCAGCATCCGATGCCCACTCGCTGGAAAAAACAAATTCCTTATTGGAAAACGTCTCCTCATTAAAACGCAGCCAAACACCTTTAAGCTGAAGTGTTCCTTTATTCTCTTCAGGTTTAAGGGTGATCTTAATTCGGCTGACAGGTTGGAACAATGGAGATGCAGGGTAATGCGGGATCGGTGCAAAACACGGACTAAATAAAACAGAAATGAATAAACTAAAGCCAAGAGACTTAAGCGCACGAGTAAGATCATTCGAGAACTGCTTTGCGATGAGGAATTTCAAGATCGAAAAGACAAGTGTTGCCAAAACGATTGTAAAACCAAGTGCAACAACGCCACGTTTGAAACTCAACCCGTAAGATTGAAAATAATTGATATACCCCAACAGGACCAGACTAAATGAAACCATCAATGCAATACTGGCTATTACCAGATTGTATTTAATATCCCCTGCGATCATCCTTTGCTTCAAAGGATATCTCCCTGAACAAGACCATCTGTAGCAGCAAGCAGCATCACATCATCTACTTCATTCCAACGAGGAGAAGCGGCTATTGCAGATACTCGCAAATAATTGCCCGTCCAGCCTTCCATGCGCCAACCGTATTCGCCGTACTCCGTAGTCGACTCCCATAATACGGACATGGTCTGCCCGATGAATTTTTCACGATAAGATGTTGTCGACTCCTCGATTGCCGCCTGCAGGATGCGATTCCGCCTCTTGCCAACCTCGAGCTTGATCTGCCCCTTCATCCTCGCTGCCCCGGTGCCGGGGCGCGGCGAATAGGTAAAAACGTGCCCGCCAGAGAAGTTCATCTCACGTACAAAATTCAAAGTCTCGGAAAACTCTTCGTCCGTTTCACCGGGGAATCCAGCAATGAGATCGGTCGTAATGGCAACATCCGGCATGATACTTCGGGCAGCTTGAACCAACCCACGGAAAGAGTCGGGGGTGGTCTTGCGAGCCATCCGCTTCAGGGTAGAGTCGCTGCCAGATTGCAGCGGCAGGTGCAGGTGAGGCATGAGGCGCTTGTCATTCCACAAAGAGAAGAAGTCTGCATCCAAGTCCCAAGGTTCAAGAGAAGAGAGTCGCAGGCGTTTAACATCCGTTTCGCACAAAAGCGCATTGACCAGGTCGCGCAGATGCTGAGCGCCGAGATCCTGCCCCCACGAACCGAGGTGTACGCCGGTTAAGACGATCTCTTTCGAGCCGCCAGCCAGCGCCGCGTTAACATCGGCAATTACATCGCCAAGCAGACGGGAACGCCCTTCCCCGCGCGCAATGGTGGTAACGCAGAATGTACATTTGTTGTCACACCCATCCTGCACTTTTATGAAGGCGCGTGTGCGTCGGTGCAGACCAGGAATGGGGATACGATCCATCGGCTCCTTCTCAAAAGATTCCATGGGCAAACCAAGGACTTCTGGAACGAGCAGGTCTTTTTTATCATTTGCAACTACATGTCTGACGTTCGGCAATGCCGCCGCTTCATTTGGTTGGATCGAGGTCCAGCAACCGGTGGCGACGATCTCATTAACCCCCGCACGGGCAATCGTTCGGATCTTACCGCGTGAATCAGACGCCGCTTGCGTGGTGACTGCACAGGTATTGACCACAGCCATGTCGGCATGTTCGGCTGCAGCAACGATCTCATGCCCGGCGGCACGAAATTGCCGTGACATGGATTCGATCTCCGCTTGATTCAAACGACAGCCGATGGTATCGAGAAATATCTTCATGGAAATAATAAGGATGCGGTATGTCTTGGTACGAACAAAGCTTTATCAGCTTCTCAAAGGAATCAATTTAAACTAGGGTTGCAGCACCACGAAATTATCAAAGATCACATCAACCCCGGGTTCACCGAAGGTGCCAGCCAGCAAGCCCACATCGCCGGCGGGCAGGGTGGCATCCTGCACCTGCGCGAGTTGAAACCCATTCACGTAAAACGTGAGTGTGGTTCCGGCGCAATCTGCACGGAGATGATTGACCGCAACACCTTTGTTGATGTTGGCTGAGAATTGCATTTCAGGCTGACCAAGCAGGGAAGCCTGCCCATCTTTGAAAAGCCCCATGCTATAAAACCCATCGCTTGTGATGAGAAAGAAGTAATAATCCTTGCCGTTATAGCGGCAAAGCACGCCGATGCGATTCTCATCGGGTCCTGCCATCTTGCCGGTATCCACTTCGATGCGCACATCGGCAAAACTACGCCGCGGGGTTGCCCAGAAATTCGTCTGCAACGCATTGACGAGGACGCGGTACCCGCCCGAGTAATAATCCATCACCCCTTCAGTGACCATCAGGCGGTCCCACCCGGTGGCGGTTTGTGCAAAATCATCTTGAAAAAGAACCGAGCCGGAAGGCTGCGCTGCCGCGGGAGCTTGTGTATTCTGCGCCGCAGGAGTGCCTGCGCATGCCGTCAACAAAAATATCGAAACGAACAACAAAGAGAAGGAACGATTCATGGGCGTGATTTTATCATTGAAAATATTTGTCCAATAACTGACGGGCGGTTTCCCTATAAACACCAGCACCTTCCGCATCACGCACATAGGTCAACGAGTTGAAAGCGGCTGCGCGATTGCCCTCGGCAAGGAAGGTGATCGCCAGATGAAGATGAGCAGAATACAGCTGCGGCTCAAGTTCGATCGCAAGATTCAAAGTTTCTTCCGCGTTCGCATATCGGCCGGTGGAGAGATAGGCATACCCCAACACATCCAATGCAGCAGGGTCGTTCGGGGCAAGCACCAGCGCTTGTTGCGCTGCTTGCATTCCCAACGTTTCCACCTGTACATTATTGTCCACGCAAAACAGCGCCAACAGCCGCCAATATTCTGCTTCGGTTGGGGCAAGCTCCACCGCACGTTGATATGCCATCAGCGCCTCCACCAGGTCGCCAAGCTTCATATACGCTTCGCCAATGCTTGCCTGCCAGCGCGGATTCTGTGGTTCGTTCCGCGCCGCGAGCAGATATTCCGCGAGCATTTGTTCATATTTTCCCTGACGACTCCAATACAGACCGCGCAACGCGCGCACATTGACAGAGCTACGGTCAAGCGACAAGGCTTTGTCGAGTTCCACGCTTCCATCCCCACCGGTTTGTTGCTTTGCCTCTCCAAGCCATGCCCACGCCTCGGCATTTTTTTCATCGAGTTGAAGCGCCTGTTCAAATGCTGCCTGTGCCAGCTCCCAGTCTTGAACCAATCCAAATGTCTGACCAACAACAACCAATTTCATGGATGGGTCACTTAACTGACTGGAAACCGCCAGAGCGGTGCGAAGGGCTTGGGCGGCAGAGTCAACTTCGGGGTTAAGTGCCGAGGCGCGCGTCAATTCGGGCAAGGCAGCATCAGGAGCATACAAGGTCAACAGCAAACCCAGTCGATATGCAGTGAAAGCATCCGACGGATCCAAGCGGGCTTGTTCCGTAAGGGCGCGCATTTCCGAGTCCCACTTTTTTTGAGTACGATAGGTGAAGGCAAGCAGGCTGTACAACTCGGCAGAGTCATATTGATTTACGCCTTCGCCGCATACCGATAAGGCGGAATCCAACTCACCGAGTTGCAGATGGGCGCTGCAAAACCAATACCAGCCTTCTTCCGAGAGAGTTGCCTGTTTCTGAAAATATGGGATTGCCTCTGAAAAATTACCGGCTTTGACAGCATTGATCCCTGCCTGCTCATATAACCCCTGCTGCCAGAAGAAAAATTTCGCCGTTTGGGCATATGCTTGAGATGCCGCCGCGAAATCGCCTTCTTTTTTTGCATCTTCAGCCCGTTTCAGATTGGAATAGCCGGTAAAAAGTATCGGAAAGATAATGAAAATGGCAAGAATCGCGCCAACCCAATACAGATTTGCCTTTTGTCGCAACATAATTTCAATTCTACGCTATATTACAGAACTGGCAGTATAATCACGACCGCATGAACGATTTCATTCAATTAGTGCTGACTCAACTCACTGTCCCACCTGGAGACCTCATCTATTACATCGTGTTGGTGTTCGTAATAGCCAGCGCGTTGCAATCGGCGTTTAATCATTGGCGGGCAAGCGAGTTTCCACAGGCACGTCGGGCTTTCATCGGTCTGATCGTACTGTTGGGCGCACAAATTTTCATGTTTCTATTCAGCGGGTTGGGGTGGCAGGAAATAGTGGATCCCAAAGCAGTTCTGCCACCGACCGACCGCGCTTTTATGGTGTTCAGTATCATTTGGATCACCTGGCTCTATGCCTTTCCTGAGCCAAACCGCAAAGCAGATGCCGCCGCGACTCTGCTTAGTATGTTCATTATCACCGCATTAGGTTTGAGCTTAATCTCCTGGCAACAGCAGATTGCTGACCCTTCTGCGGCAACCCTCAGCTACAACCTGACCGTTGATGACCTGATTTGGCAGTCTGTTTCGCTGGTTATGGCTTTGCTTGGCATGGCAGTACTCTTCATCCGCAAGCCGGATGGGATGTGGTATGGCATTATCCTGATGTTTCTGGGTTTTCTCGGACATGCCGGTCAATTGTTAACGCAGTTGGAAGGCGATTTTTCAGGCATCGTGCGCCTCGCATATATTGCGGCATATCCCATTCTGCTGACCCTACCCCAACGCTTCTCAACTATTTCCATTAATGAACCGGCGATACCGGTCAAGCCAACCATTCTGAAACAGGACACGGTTGGGCGTCCTGAACGAAGAAGGTACAGCACAGACCCGAAAACATTCCATGCCTTGCTGGCAGTGGCAGCCGAAAACAACTCCACTAAAATGAGTCAGGCAATCACCCGCGCCATTGCACAGACAATGCTTGCCGACCTGTGTTTCATGATCTATCTAACCGATAACAATAACCAGATGGTCTTTGCTGGCGGCTACGACTTGATTCGCGAAGACAGCCTGGAGGGCGGGTCGCTTTCAAAGAATGCCATCCCCATGCTGGCAAATTCGATCCAACGCGGGCGTCCCTTGCGCCTGCCTTCCAGCAGTACTTCTGCCGATATTAAAGGCTTGGGCGATATTCTGGGGCTGACCAACCCTGGTCACTTGCTCTATGTCCCTATCCTCACACAGGAGAAAGAAACGCTGGGCGGCATTCTCCTGCTTTCCCCCTACTCCGACCGAACATGGAGCGCCGAAGATCAAGCGTTCCTTTCGAATATCGCTTCATCTTTGGTGCCGATCATTCAACGCAATCAAAGAATCACCAAGTTGGAAACTCAAAATGATATGGCACGTGCCCAAGTGGCAGACTTGGAAGGACGTATCCGCGACTTGAACAGCCAGGTGGAAGCGGCGCGCACCGAGGTGGAAAAGAACAAGTCTGGTGATGTAGCTTCCTTAAGAGCCGCACAGGAAGAATCACAAAGCATCATCACACAACTGCAACAAGAAAATGCCGAACTGCGTTCAACCAAGAACCTGCCTTCTGCACAGGCAGAAAATGAATTAAAAGCGACCCTGCAAGAAGTGGTGATCCTTCAAACCCAGTTGGCAGAATCCCGGATGAAACTGCTCGAATCAGAAAAGGGGCAGATCGCCACCAAGAGCACGGAACAGGCAGAAGTGATCGCTTCGATTTCACAAGAACTACGCCAGCCGCTTTCATCCATTGTTGGCTACACAGACCTGTTGCTTGGTGAGTCAGTGGGGATACTTGGCGCATTGCAAAGAAAGTTCGTAGACCGTATCAAGGTCTCCACGGAGCGCATCCGCAGCCTGACAGATGACATGATCCAAATCACAACTCTGGCAACCGACCTAAATGATCTCAAACCTGAATCCATTGATATAAATTCGATCATCGACAATGCCATGTCGTACACCAGTTCACAGATCCGCGAAAAGAACATCTCCATTCATCTTGAACTGCCAAAATCACTTTCGTCCATTCAAGCCGATCGTGAGGCGCTTCAACAGATTGTCATTCATTTACTGCAAAATGCCGGGGCTGCCACTCCATTCGAAGGGGCGATCAAGCTCAAGGTTCAGACACGCAGCGAAGATGGGATGGAATACATCCTGATCCAAGTCACAGACCGGGGCGGCGGAATTGCATCCGAAGATCTGCCGCGCGTCTTTACCCGCCTGTACCGTGCAGATAATGTGCTTATTCAGGGCGTGGGAGACACAGGCGTAGGGCTCTCCATCGCAAGGTCATTGACCGAAGCACAGCATGGACGTATTTGGGTCGAGAGTGAAATGGGGGTTGGCGCGACCTTTAGCGTACTTTTGCCCATCTCCGCCGACAAGCTGGCAGAGAAACAAAAAAGGAAGTAGGGGATGCGAGACGTGCGCGAACTTGGGAACGCGCTTATTGCGGCGACCCTTTCGATCGGGTTGACGCTTGGTGCGCTATCCATTTCCCTTGTTGGCTTTATCCCGGAAGAAGCGCCGATACCTACTCAAATTGTTTTAGAATCGCCAATCCCGGTCACTGCCACACAAACCTTTCTGCCAACCATCACACCTCTCATTCAGGTGGATACCCTTACTCCAACCGCAACCAATACTATTGTCCCGCCTACCAACTGCCCGCCGCCCGCCGGATGGGTTGCCATCGTTGTGCAAATTGGCGAAACATTAGACAGCCTGGCCATACGTTATGGCACAAGCAAAGATATTTTGAAAGGCGGGAACTGCCTTGTAGTGGAAAGCCTTGTTGCAGGTAAGAACTTCTACGTCCCCCCCGCACCCACTGCCACCATCCCTGTCTGTGTGAAAGGCGCCTCTGGCTGGATCAATAACTATACTGTTCAACGGGGAGATACCTTCTTTAACATCGCGCCGCGCTATGGCATACAGGCAAAGACCATTCAATCTGTAAATTGCCACCCAAGCGACCTGATCTACCCCGGCGATATTCTTTGGGTGCCAAACATCCCTACATTGACGCCCACCTTTACACCGCAGCCCGGTATTACCTATACAGTTGTCCCCAACCTAACCGAACCATTCACACAAACCGTGCTGCCTTTCACTGCCACCTACCTTCCAACTCAAACGTTGGTGCCTCCCACCGCCACCGCCATCCCAACCCAAACCGGCAGTCCGACGGCAATACAAACTTCTACGCCTTAAGCGCGTCAGCCCCCGGCATAATCCAGATCCATAGATGAAAATATCCCGCCTCTTTGCTTTCAGCGCCAATCTGGCAGTTTTAATTACTGCGTGCGGGGCGCCAGCCACCCCGCCACAAGCCCCGTTGCCCTTCATCCTCATCACTTCAGCACCAAATGCTTCACCTACGCCAACCCCATTTCAACCTTCGCTGGCAACCCCAACTCAGCCCTTAATTTACCAAAACAACTCAAACCCCACAGCTCAGCTTTTTCTGCCGACGGAAACGCCCATCCCAACCGCTTCGCCTCAAGCCTCGCCGACAGCGACAGCCCTCATTGAACAGTTATTCCCAAACCAGGCAGCCCCCCCGCCCGAACCCGCCAACGCAAGTGACATCACCCCTCCGCCTCTGCTAACCAGTAACGAGACGGTAAATTTTCTGCTTGTCGGCTCAGACCGCAGACCTGCGGGCACATCACACCGCACCGATACGATCCTGATCGCCATCGTCTGGTACCGCGAAGGGCAGGTTTCGCTCATTTCCATTCCACGTGATACCTGGCTTTACATCCCAACTGTCGGGATGCAGCGTATCAACACAGCCTACCAAAGCGGAGAAGCCGGCGGGTATGCTGGCGGCGGTATGGGATTATTGAAAGACACCATTCTGCAAAATTTCGGCATCCGTATCGATCATACTGCCATGGTCGAATTCGACGGCTTCCGCCGCATGGTAGACACATTGGGCGGAATCGATGTTCCCATCTCCTGCCCATATACCGACTGGCGGTTGATCTCTCCTGGTCTCGACGAGAACGACGAGAACAACTGGTGGCTATACACTGTTGGACCTGGTCAAGTTCATATGGACGGCGATCTGGCACTTTGGTACGCCCGCTCACGTTCCAAATCCAGCGATTTTGACCGCGGACGCCGCCAGCAGGAAGTCATCCGTACCATCTTCCAAAAAGCCCTGCAAACCGGCACCTTTGGCAAAGTTCCCCAACTGTATAACGATTTCTCCAGCACCGTCATTACCGACATGGGACTGGGTGATATGCTCAGCCTGACACCGTACACAGTCAACTTCACCAACGCGAATATTCGCAGTTATTACATCCGCCCGCCTTACGTCCTCCCATGGACGACCCCCGGCGGCGCTGCTGTGCTGCTCCCCCAGGAAGATGTACTGCAACAAATGCTTGTAGAAGCCACCACGCTTTCAACTTATGCTGTAGCACGTGAGAGCATCACAGTGGAAGTGCAAAACGGCTCATACTTTGACACAATGGAAACTCTGGCTGCCTCACGCCTGAACTACGCCGGATACGAAACTGTCACCAGCCCGGCAGATAAACGCGACTACACTAATACAGTCCTCGTCGATTACACCACCAGCCAGGACCCCAACCAGAGACAGACGATCATCAATGTGCTGGGAACCTACAACGCCAACGTCCTTGCCCTCCCTGACCCAAACAGCAAGGTGCAATACCGTGTCATTATTGGCGCGAACTATGAAGCCTGCTTCCAACCCGAAGACCTAACGCATTAATCCTTGCAAAAGAAACGAGGCTCGGCTATAATCCCGTCGCTTCGTTGGGTGCATAGCTCAGTTGGTTAGAGCACTACTATCACACAGTAGGGGTCCGGGGTTCGAGTCCCTGTGCGCCCACCAGCAAACCGCCTTTTAAAAGGCGGTTTTTTTATTCTTTAGCAACAAGCATAAAAGATAATAGAACTATCAGAATCTCTCAAAGAAGCCGAAAAATCTGCAACACTCTTTTATAATGAATGAGTATGACATCCCGCACCAACGAAACTTGGCTCAACGACTTACGCAGCACTGGCGCTATCCATGAGGAAGCCCTCGCCGACCTTCGCACGATCATCCAAAAGGGTCTGCCGTATGCCCTTTCCCGCTGGTTATCCTCAGATGACCCACTTTTTCCGCCCTTGGTGGAAGAAGTCACTCAGGAAACCCTGCTGCGTGTTTTAGACCAGTTGGATACCTTTGAAGGAAGAAGTCTCTTCACTACCTGGGTACACAAGATCGCCATTCGTATTGCCCTGACCGAACTTCGTCGCAAACGCTGGCGCGACGCCTCACTCGACGAATTGACCGAGAACGAAGACGCCCCCCCGCCACCCGGCTTACTTGCCGACCCCCATGCGTCCCCCGAAACCTCGGCAGAGCGCAAGGATATGATCACCCGCGTCCGCCGCATTTTAGAGGAAGAGTTGACTCCCAAGCAGCGGGAAGCGCTCGTCATGCTCGGCTTGCAGGATGTTCCGATGGAAGAAGCCGCCAAGCGCATGAAGACCAACCGTAATGCGCTATACAAGTTATTGCATGATGCCCGGTTGCGCCTCAAAAAACGCCTTGCGCTCGAAGAACTCTCTCCACAAGATGTGCTGCTCGCCTTCGAACAAAAATAGTAAGATTAACTTTATATTAATCGTCACAATTTTAGAATGAGCCTAGAAAAATTCCCCAACCCCTCCGAAGATCAACCCATCGCTGCCCAGCAGATCAGCGATGAAATGGTGCTGCGCTTCCTTCAAGTCCTCGAACAGGTACGTGAAGAAGACCTGTCTTGCAGTGACCTGTATGCCCGGCTGGATGAATTCGTGGAAGCTGAGATCCGGGAAGGCAAGGATACCTCCAAGATAACGCCTCTCATTCATGAGCATCTAGACATGTGCTCCGATTGTTGTGATGAATACGAGGCGCTGCTTTCAGCGGTGGAAAATACGCAGGACGATATAGAAGATAAAAAAAATTGACGGGCATATGCCCGTCAATTTTTTTTTATTCGTGGAATAATTTCTCTCCAGCACGAATCGCCGCTTTAAGCCTGTTCTCAGCCGGTGTGATCGGGCAGGACCACATTTCATTGTAGGCACAGTAGGGGTTGTAGGCAAGGTTGAAGTCAATAAAGAAGCGCCCGCCCGGTAAAGGATCCGGCTCGAGATAACGACCCGCCGGGTAGGTCTCCGTTCCGGATAAAGAATCCACAAAAGGCAGGAAGAACCCATGCTCACTACGGTAAATGGTCAGTTCCACTGTCTGCCCTTCAACAGGGAAAGAAAACCTGCCGAACTTCTCGTAATGCTGTACGCCGCCAGTGGATGTCTGCATGTCGAAACCTTCTTTGATGGGAAATTCCTCCACCAGGGCTTCAAAACGCAAGGCATCATTTTCAGGGAAATATTTCAACCCATGAAATTGCTTCTTCTGCTCGCGAGTTAAAGGACTTTGCGGATGGCTGCCAAAGAACCCATCCTTCTCTGCTCGAAACGCATCTAATTCGGTCATAGTACCTCCAATAATCGGTTCTACTGCATAGACAGGCAGCTGAAACGATTTCTTACAAAGGCATCATAAAATTTATACGCCCTTGCAAATTCCCATCCTTTATGCTATTTTTAGCACATAGAGGACGAATGAACCCCAAACAAAAAACAGTCATGATCATTGAAGACGAAGCAGATGCTGCCGAATTATTTTCGGAAATGATGCGCATTAATGGGTTTCGCGTCATCAAAATGTTTTCAAGCGCGCCCGCCATCCCGATCATTTCCCAGGAAAAACCGGATGTGATCCTGTTGGATGTCATGATGCCTGATATTTCAGGGCTTGAGGTCTTGCGATATATCCGCCGCGAACCTGAGCTTGCTTCCATTCCAGTCATTATCCTCTCTGCTAAAAGCATGCCAGGCGATATCAAGACCGGTTTCGAAGCTGGCGCATCCATGTATCTCACCAAACCGGTTGGCTTTCTCGATCTCAAACAGGCTGTGGAGCAAGTCCTTCATACCACCAAGGAATGAACCAGATTCGTACCTTTATTGCCCTTGACCTGCCGCCAGCCGTCCAAGAGTCGATAGAAAAACAAACCAAACACCTGCGCCAGACTTTGGGGGACGATGTCATCCGTTGGGTTCCCATTCATAATTTACATTTGACATTAAGATTCCTTGGGGTTACGCCCACTTCTCATCTAGAATTCCTAAAGCAAACTCTTACTCAAGCCGCTGCAACCTGCTCACAGTTTGACCTTCAGATCGGCGGGCTCGGCTCCTTCCCTACCCCCAAACGACCACGTGTGATCTGGGTTGGGCTCCACGCCCCAGCCGGGTTAAACTCCATGCAGCAGAAGATCGAAGAAAGTGCGGTCCGCCTCGGATATGAAAAAGAAGAACGCCCTTTCTCACCGCATCTCACTCTGGGGCGTGTCCGTCAGGGAATTCCCTCCCAAGATCTTCAAAAAATCAGCAATACTCTAATGTCAATTCAACTTGGCAATATTGGCATAGCCAGAGTAGACTCTATTCATCTTTACCAAAGCGACCTGCACGCGGACGGGTCTGTCTATACGAAACTATTCTCCGCCCCTTTGAGGTGAACCCTGAATGCACTAAATCTTGCTCGTGACATCGTTGACGCCCTGGAAGACAAGAAGGGCGAAGACATCGTCCTGATGGATATAAAAGAAATAGCATCCTTTACCGATTACTTCGTCATTTGCACCGGTACCAGTGACCGCATGCTTGACGCGCTTGCCAACAGCGCCATTGACGACATTCGTAAGAAACACAAAAGAAAAGGAAAGAAACAAGGTAATTCGCGTGACGGCTGGGTTGTAGTGGATTTTGGCGACGTGGTCGTCCACTTATTCTCGCCAGATCAACGCGGCTACTACCAGATCGAAGAACTTTGGGAAGAGGGGAAAGTTCTGGTGAGATTGCAATAAAAAACATCACTTAGCTTGAAATAAATAGAACGCGTGCCTGGGCACGCGTTCTATTTATTTCAAGAAGTCAAATTAATGCTTGAATTGTTCCTCTTCGGTGGAGCCTTTGATCGCTCCTGTAGAAACTTCGCCGCCACTGACGGTGGTCTGGACTGCATCAAAATAACCTGCGCCCACGAATGCCTGGTGTTTGACAGCACGGAAGCCCATGGTCTTTTCCATTTCAAATTCGCGTTCCTGCACTTTGACGAAGGCTGTCATCCCGTTGCGGGCATAGCCATGTGCCAGATCGAACATGCTGGCATTGAGGGTATGGAACCCCGCCAGGGTAATGAACTGGAATTTATAGCCAGCCTCGCCTAATTGATCCTGGAAATCAGCAATCTGTTTGTCATCGAGTTTGCGCTTCCAGTTGAAAGAAGGCGAGCAGTTATATGCCAGCATCTTACCGGGATATTTGGCATGAATGGCTTGGGCAAACTCACGCGCCTCTCCCAGATCGGGCGTGGAGGTTTCGCACCAGATCAGGTCGACATACGGGGCGAATTCAAGCGCACGTGCCACTGCATATTCCAGTCCATTCTTCACAACGAGAAAACCATCGGCAGTACGTTCACCAGTGAGGTGTTCATGGTCTACACGGTCAATATCGCCGCGAATGAGAGTGGCAGACAAGGCATCGGTGCGCCCGATGAAAATGGTGGGAACCCCCATCACGTCGGCGGCGAGACGAGCGGAGATCAATTTTTGGATGAAGTCATGCACAGGCACAAGAACCTTCCCACCCATGTGTCCACACTTCTTCAAAGATGAAAGTTGGTCTTCAAGGTGGATGCCCGCGGCTCCGGCTTCGATCATGGCTTTGATCAACTCAAATGTATTGAGTGCGCCGCCAAAACCTGCTTCTGCATCTGCCACAATGGGAGCAAAGTATTGAACCTCACCATCACGACCTTCCATATGTTGGATCTGATCGGCACGGATGAGCGCGTTATTGATCTTCTTCAAAACGGTGGGAACACTGGTGACCGGGTACAGGCTTTGATCGGGGTACATGGTGAGGGCATCATTGGCGTCGCCCGCCACTTGCCAGCCGCTGAGGTAGATGGACTTCAAACCTGCCTGGACCATTTCCACCGCCTGGTTGCCGGTCAATGCACCCAGAGCGCGGATGAATTTTTCCTCATGCAGTAATTGCCAAAGGCGTTCGGCTCCCATACGTGCCAGGGTGTGGTCATGTTGGAAGGTGCCGCGCAGGCTATCCACTTCTTCGGCGGTATAGGGTCGGTATACGCCTTTCCAACGGGGGTCATCTGCCCATTCTTTCTTTAACTCATCGACGGACTTGGGTTGGTATTTGTGAAACATGATTCTTTTCTCCTCGGTGATCAATCTAATTTTTCATAGGCGGGCAGCGTGAGGAATTCGGAGAACGTGTCGGCGGTGACCAATCCGTCGAATAAGTTGATCGCGTCTTCCATTCTGCTGTTTGCATATGTTTGCAGCCCATATTGGGATTTGATCTTTTCGATCTCTTCTGCCAAAAACTGGCAATACAGATCTATTGAAATTTTGCGTCCGTCTGACAAGGTGGCAGTAGGATGATGAATCCACTGCCAAAGTTGGGCACGACAGATCTCGGCAGTGGCAGCATCTTCCATCAGGTTATGGATGGCGACTGCACCGGAGCCGCGCAGCCAGGCTTCTACATATTGCAAGGCAACATTGATGTTAAGGCGCATGCCTGCTTCGGTGATCTGCCCGTTGGGGATGTTGAAGTTGACCAGGTCTGCAGCGGTGGTAGTGACTTCGGCTCGCATCTTTTCTTTTTGGTGCGGCTTATCGTTCAGCACACTATCGAAAACCTCTTTGGCGGTTGGTACAAGGTCGGGGTGGGCAACCCAGGTACCGTCGAAACCATCATCCGATTCGCGTAATTTATCCTCACGGACTTTGGCAAGCGCGATGTCGTTCACTTCCTTGTCTTTACGACTGGGGATGAAGGCTGCCATACCGCCGATGGCGTGCGCCCCTCGTTTGTGGCAGGTTTTGACCAATAACTCGGTATACGCCCTCATAAAAGGAACGGTCATAGTCACTTGAGCTCGGTCAGGCAGGAGAAAATCGGGGCGTTTGCTGAATTTTTTGATGGTGCTAAAGATGTAGTCCCAACGACCGGCGTTGAGCGCAACGATGTGTTCCCGCAGTTCGTACAAAATTTCGTCCATCTCGAAGGAGGCGAGGATGGTTTCGATGAGAACGGTCACTTTGATGGTGCCGCGCGGGATGCCAAGCTTATCTTGCGCGAAGTTAAAAACATCGTTCCATAATCGTGCCTCGAGATGACTCTCCAATTTGGGCAGGTAGAAATATGGACCCGTGCCGCGCATTCGGAGACGTTCGGCATTGAGAAACAGATATAGTCCAAAGTCGAAAAGCGATGCGGAAATGGGCTTTCCATCCAGAACTACATGCTTTTCTTCCAAATGCCAGCCACGCGGACGTACAAACAACGTCGCAGGGGTTTCATTTAATTTATAGGTTTTTTCGGGAGTGGTGAGGGAAATGTTGCGCTCAATGGCATCGCGCAAGTTGAGGTGCCCCTGAATGAGATTTTCCCAGGTGGGTGCGTTGGCGTCTTCAAAATCCGCCATGAAAACTTTTGCCCCTGAATTGAGTGCGTTGATCGCCATCTTGCGTTCTGGCGGACCTGTGATCTCCACGCGGCGGTCTTGCAGGTCATCTGGGATGGAACCAACTACCCAATCTCCAGTGCGGATGTGTTCTGTTTCCGCCAGAAACATAGGCAACACTCCAGCATCCAACACTTTTTGCCGCTCTATTCGCTTTTGCAGCAACTCACGGCGACGTGAACCAAACTCGCGTTCGAGTTGTTCGACAAATGCAAGTGCTTGAGGTGTCAGCACGTCCTGAAATTCAGGCGTGGTCTTTCCGAGAACGTCCATGCGGGAACCTCCTACGGTCAAGATCAACGGTGAAATATGAACCTTTATAATTATAGAAATGAAATCATCAATACAGTTACAAAATTCACAAATTCTCCCTGACAATCATCCTTCACTGCATACTTGAGTTGACTGACAAATTTAAAAATCATCCACGAAGATTTGTCTTACAAATCTTCGTGGATGATTTAACTTGAAATGTTCGCAAAATTCGAGTTGAATAACATTCCTCCCAACTTTAACTAGGATACACCTGCTTCATTGTCATCAGAGTATGGATTGATGCAAAGTTTCTATATGAAGCCAATTAAGTCGCTTAGCTTGCGGTCTTCAAACTAAATGTAAAGGTACTTCCCTGCCCCTCTCCCACAGACTCTGCCCAGATGCGCCCGCCATGTGCTTCGACAAGGTGCCTGGCGATGGTCAACCCAATGCCAGAGCCGCCGCCTGCATTACGCGAACGGGATTTATCCACCCGATAAAAACGTGTGAACAGATTCGTAAGGTGCTCGGCGGGAATTCCTATCCCGCTATCTTTCACTGAGATTTGAATTTCATTTTCGCGACGCACAGCCGAGACGACAACCTCCCCCCCTTCGGGGGTGTATTGAATGGCATTCGCTGCCAGGTTAACCAGCACCTGTGTGATGCGGTCTTCATCAGCAAGGACAGGCTCAAGGTCAGCGGGCAGGTCTGAGCGCAGGCTGATGCGCTTCGCCGTCGCTTGTGGAGAAAGTCGCTTGAGAAGGGTCTGCACAAGTGAAGAAACGGTAATTGGGCGGACATCCAAGGAATAGGCTTTGGATTCGACACGGCTTAACTCTTGCAAGTCATCCACCAGGCGTGAAAGCCGGTCGGCTTCGTGGTGGATCTGGTCAAACGTTTCGGCACTTGCGGGCAACACGCCATCAACAAGCCCTTCCATGTACCCTTTTATGGAAGTAAGCGGTGTGCGCAATTCATGGGTCACATCGCCAATAAGCTGGCGACGCATGGTTTCAACTTGTTCGAGCTGTGAAGCCATTTGGTTAAAGCGCGCTGCCAGTTGGGCGATCTCATCAGAACCGGAGGAATGCACGCGTTCATCGTAATGCCCTGCTGAGATACGTTGACTGGCAGACATCATGGCTTGCACCGGCGAAACAATATTGCGAGTGAGCAACCAACTGACGATCACTGCCACAATTGCTGCAGCAACCACAGCAACGAACAGGGCTTCGTTGAAGGACGCCTGGAAGTTTTCGTAAAAATCTGCCATCATGCCGCGCCCCTGACCTTGTCCTTGCCCCTGACCTTGTCCTTGCCCCATCATTGTGCCAAAACCGGAAGAGCCCATTTGCTCTTCCATATATGCCAGGTGCCGCGCATAGGCGCGCGGTGTTGCCAGCCGGGTTGTAACCCAGATCACAGAGACCCCCACCAGCAATACAGCCAGATAGGAAAGGAAAAGCTTCAACCCAAGGCGGGAGCGGATGTAGTTCATAAAGTCCTCAATGATTTATAACGGTTCATCGTCAAAACGATAACCAACACCACGGACAGTGGTGATGAATTCTTCACTGCCAAGTTTCTGGCGCACATGCCCGAGGTGAACATCCACCACACGCATTTCGCCGAAATATTCGCCGCCCCAAACCTTCTCCAACAGCTGCTCACGAGAAAGGACCCGCCCGTGATTCTCGGCAAGCGCGTGCAATAATTCAAATTCTATCGATGTTAATTCGACCGGTTCATTATTCACATGAACAGTGTGCGCGCCAAGATCCAAATGGACATGCTTAAAAGAGAGCACGCCTCTTTCGCCGCCGGAGCCTGCCCCAATTTGCAGACGCCTCAGCGCCGCCTTGACCCTTGCCACCAACTCACGCGGGCTGAAAGGCTTGGTGACATAATCATCTGCACCAACAGACAACCCAACGATCTTATCCGTCTCTTCGGTTCGGGCGGTCAGCATGATGACATACACTTCCGATTCACGGCGTAAACGCGAGAGCAGTTCAATTCCATCCATGCCTGGAAGCATCAGATCCAAGATGATCAGATCTGGTTTGAATGCACGGGCGGCTTTCAGCCCGGCGTTGCCGTCGGCAGCGATAAACACTTCATAACCTTCGGGCTTGAGATAAGCGCTCACCAGATTGGTAATAGAGGGTTCATCGTCAATTACGAGAATTTTTGTCATTGGGTAATTTTACCTTTATATATTTACAATAAATATTTACAGGCAATATGGTACCGGGGGTGCAATAATTTCAATTAAACCTTTTGTAAAGATTTGATAAAGAAAGCCGCTTTCGCATTGACGCCCCTGTTTTCAATGAGTAACATCTCGCCACGCAAGGTGATAATTTCCAAATTCCATGGCAATTGTCACCTATCTATTTGAAAAGAGGCAGCTCATGCAAAAATATCTAAAAACCGTTCTTACCATTGCACTGACAGTGGTCATCACGATCATTGTTTTCATTCTGCTAATGCCGGTCATTGGACCACGCTTTATGCACCCGCTCATGTCTGGCAATATGCCCATGCACAGCAATAATGCGGCTCCCAGCGGGCTGGATTATTCCACCGAACACGCCTCAGAAAATGGACAATTCAAGGTCTCATTTACCAGTGAAACACCCATCGTCATCAACAAAATGCACTCCTGGACCCTGCACGTTGAAACTGCAGACGGTCAACCAGTTGAAAATGCCACCATCCTCGTAGATGGTGGAATGCCGCAACATGGTCATGGCTTGCCGACTGCTCCTCAAGTAACAGAGTACCTCGGAAATGGCGACTATCGGGTCGAAGGCATGAAGTTTCAAATGGGCGGCTGGTGGGAAGTCCGCTTCGATATCACTGCTGGTAACCTAAATGACACCGTTACCTTCAACTTAACGTTGGAAGGATAAGCATGTCTGAGCGAAATAAAATTCTGGCGGGGTTCGCTCTTCTTGCCGTTCTTATCATTGGCGGTCTTTCATATATTCTTTCCCGCCCCACATGGACAGACACCGAACTCACCACACTACGCACACTGTGGATCGGAAGTCTGCCTCCACTTACTCCTGACCCATCCAATCAATACGGCGATGATGCCCGGGCAGCTGAGTTTGGCAAGCAACTTTTCTTCGATACCCGCTTCAGCTCGAACGGAGAAGTTGCATGCGCCACCTGCCACATCCCTGAAAAAGGATTTCAAGATGGGCTGCCCCTTGCGCAAGGTGTTGGCACCACCAACCGCCGCGCCATGCCGATTGCAGGTACCGCGTACAGCCCGTGGATGTTCTGGGACGGGCGCAAGGACAGCCAATGGGCACAGGCTTTAGGTCCCTTGGAAAGCCCGGTGGAACATGGCGGCAGCCGAACGCAATATGCCCACTTGATCGATGAGAATTATCGCAGCGAATATGAAGCGATCTTCGGTGAACTGCCCGATCTTTCAGACAGAACCCGCTTCCCCGAGGCAGCCGGTCCGGTGGATGATCCAACTGTCCGTGCGGCGTGGGAGGCGATGAGTCCTGCAGACCAGAAAACGGTCACACAGATCTATGTCAACATGGGCAAAGCGATCGCCGCATACGAACGTCTAATTATGCCGGGCGAATCTCGTTTCGACATCTATGTGCAAGCCGCACTTGAGAATGACAAAAAGACCATGAACAGCACGTTGACCACGGAGGAGCTTGAGGGCTTAAGGCTTTTCATCGGCGAGGCAAACTGCACACGCTGTCATAATGACCCGCTTTTTACTGATAACTCGTTTCATAATACGGGCGTCCCCGCTGTAGAAAATTTGCCGGAAGATACCGGACGCACACAAGGCGCACAAAAAGTTCTTACAGATGAATTCAACTGTCTAAGTTCGTACAGTGACGCCAAACCTGACCAATGCTCCGAATTGAACTTCATGGTCGCAGAAGGCGAAGAGCTGGAACGCGCCTTCAAAGTGCCAAGCCTGCGAAATGTGACATCGCGCGCGCCGTACATGCATGCCGGTCAATTCACTACGCTGGAGGCGGTTCTCAATCACTACAACACCGCCCCCGCCGCACCGACGGGTCACAGTGAATTGGAAGTATTAAATCTAAGCGAAAGACAGATCAAATCCATCATTGCCTTTTTGTACACATTAAACAGCGACATCTCTGCACCATAAGCGAATTCACTACAGAGTAAACGAAGAACACAGAGGCTTTCGATTTTTCCTCTGTGTTCTTCGTGCTTTCTATGATGAATTTGAAATTCCCTATGGTTTGACCTTATCCACCTCGGCTTGTAGGGCGGTCTTGAGCGTTTCAAAGTCCAACCCGTTGGCGGAGGCATAGTCTTTGACCTTCATAGCGGGGTCAGGCATGGATGTGCCAATGAGCGTTTCGACGGTTTCTTTGGGAACGCCCCAGGTCATCAGATCACCAAAAGTGGTTTTACCTTTGACAACATATTCAGATTCTTCAGAGACCGGAGTTTCCACCACCGCAGGTTCTGCAACAACAGCAGTTTCATTTACGGTCACAGTGTGAGTTTCCAGATAGGTGACCTGCTCCGGCGTGAGGTTGCCTTCAGCCAGCAGAATATCTGTGGCAGCTTGCGGCAAGACCGTTTCTTCGGCGGTCAAGTCGAAGGGCAGTCCGGTATAAAACGCGACGAACATGCGTACAGAGTTGGTACCGATCTCAAATCCGCTATCCAGGTATAGGGCTTCGAGTTCCTTCACTGCAAATGCCGCGGGGGTATCCGTTGCAATGCCGAAAGCTTGTGCAAGGATCTCAGGGGTCACATCAAACGAGTTGGCGATATCGCCAAAGGTATATGAGCCGCGAATGTCTGCCGGATTTGCCAGCCCTGCAAATTCACCTTCGGTGAAAGTCGCCGGTTCCTTGGTGGACTCTGTTGCCCACCACCCCATAACAGATGAAATTGCAATTCCACCGAACAAGAACACGAACAAAAACACAGCCAATGGTTTAGAAGTCAGTATCATTTCACACCTCCGCTGGTGAACAGGACGGTCTTGGCAACCGGGCAAATGGCTTCGGATGTACATTCCAAACAGGAGATACATTGATGATCGCGTACGGTCTTGACCGTATCCACAGGAATATTCATCGGGCACATGATCGAACAGGCGCCATCAGCCTTACAAGTCGCTTCAGCGCGTTTGATGGAGAACACGCGGAAGAGGTTTGTAATTCCCAACACCGCTCCGTACGGACAGGCATACTTACACCAGGGTCGTTCGACAAAGACCGAAAGGACCAGTGTCACACCCAGAATGGCGTGCGCACTCCAGGCAACCTCTGTGCTCCAAAAATTGAAGAGGGCAAAGTATGGGTCGTATGCTTCAAAGATCAGGCTGCCGCTTGTGGCAGTGACGTACAACACCCAGATCAAAACAACATAACGCATATAACGTAAAACGTTATCCAACTTGGTTGGGACAAAGTGATTGAAACGGCGCTTGAAAAACTTCTTGCCGATCTTGCTCACCCATTCCTGCACTGTGCCCAAAGGGCAGACCCAGCCGCAGAAGACCGGTCCGAACAGAATGGACAGGATCAACACGATGCCAGCCAGAACTAATGAAGAGTCATGGATCTTCTGAACGAACAACCCGCTTGCCAGGTAGGTGTAAAGCGTTTCCACCCCGCCAAAAGGACAGACGCCATGTAGAGAAGCCGACGCCAAAAAGGGAAGTCCTCCGCCGCTTTCAACCAGAGAATGATTGAAAACGATGAGTGCGATCAAAAGAAAGAAGAACCATTGCACCACACGCCGGATCCAGATCGTGTGTGGGCGAAACAACCGAATGCGTTTACCGAACAGTGTAACCATAATGAGCCTCCAAAAATTGAACTGTTCGTAGTGTAGTTTTTGTTCTTACAGAGTCTTCAAAGTCTTTGTAAAGGTTCGGTAAAGAAGAAATGACGGCTATAATGACGCCCATCTATGTCATCCAAACTTTCACCCATCTGGGACGTGATCATCATCGGCGGCGGAGCGGCAGGTTTCTTCGCCGCCATTCGTTGCGCCGAACAAAACCCCGACCTACGCGTACTCATCCTTGAAAAAGCCAGTCAAACGCTTGGCAAGGTACTCATCTCCGGCGGCGGGCGCTGCAATGTAACGCATGCCTGCTTCGAGCCAGCCAAACTCATCAGCTACTATCCACGCGGGGGCAATGAATTGCGCGGCGCGTTCACTCGTTTTCAACCCAAAGACACAGTCGAGTGGTTCGAGGCACGCAACGTAAAACTAAAAACAGAAAGTGACGGGCGTATGTTTCCCGTCACCGATGACTCAAATACCATTGCCGACTGTCTGCGCGACTCTGCCAAGCAAGCAGGGGTGCGGGTCGAGTTGGGTGCATCCGTTTTGAGCGTGGAGAAAAATCCGCAGGGCGGTTTCAAGCTTGAGGCCCAGATGGAGGCGAAAATTTTTCTTCTTCAAACCAAAAAAATAATGTTCGCTACGGGCGGCGATCGTAAGTCGCAAAGCCTCATCCAGAAAATTGGGCACACGATCGTCCCGCAAGTGCCGTCACTGTTCACGTTCAATATCAAAGACAAACGCATCAACGATCTCGCAGGTGTGGCAGTGGAAGACGTAACCGTGAAAATGGATGGGCTCACTGCGCGCGGTCCGCTGCTTATCACCCACTGGGGCATGAGTGGACCCGCCGTATTGAGACTCTCTGCCTGGGGTGCGCGCATTTTGTTTGACAAGAACTACGCTTCGACCTTAACCGTGAATTGGCTCGACGACTATAAGCTGGATACAACGTTGGAAGTGTTACAGCGCAACAAAGATTGGCAGGAGAATGCACGTAAAAAAATTGCAGCACACTCTGCATTCTCACAAATCCCGATCCGACTATGGAAACAATTGGTCTATTTCATCGGCGAGAAAAATTGGGGGATGTTTCCAAAACGGAGATTCAAAAACTGGCGCAAGAGTTGACTGCGGGCGAATATAAAATTCAAGGCAAGGGACAGTTCAAAGATGAGTTCGTCACCTGCGGCGGCGTAAGTTTAAAAGAAGTCGACTTCAAGACCATGCAAAGCCGCGTAGTAAATGGTCTGTTTTTTCGGCGGTGAAGTGTTGGATATTGACGGCATCACCGGCGGGTTTAATTTTCAAGCGGCATGGACAACGGGTTGGCTGGCAGGTAGTGCGATGAGTGGATAAATCAAAGAGGCGATTGCTTTCGCAATCGCCTCTTTGATTTATTATATTACTTCAAGTATTTATCAAGGAAGGAAATCACAAGTTGAACGTTCTCTTCAGTTTCAAACTGTGAACCACCATGCCCTGCACCATCAAGGGAGCTATAGGTGACATTATCCGCACCGATGACAGCCGTGAGAGCATCAGCCAGGTTTTTGTTTTGAACAGGAGGGATATTGCAATCTGCCGTGCCGTTCTGAATAAAGAAAGGTGCATCGTCAGGGGTGATGTAGTTCATCGGGTTGGTCAGGGCAACTTTTTCGGGCACTGTCTGGATCGCTGCACCAATCAGTGTAGATTCAGGTGAGCTGGCATCATCGGTGCTCGCTGAACAGCCTGCTTCGGTCAATTGTTCCTGCATCTTCAGGAAGTCGATCGGTCCAAACCAATCCACCACGGCTTGCACACAACTGGATTGATCGTTATTCCCAAGGTCGCCTTCAAGTTCTTCCACCCCGCAAGTTGTTCCCAACAGAGAGACAAGGTTTCCACCCGCCGAAGCACCCCATGCGCCGAATTTATCAGCGTTAAGATTATATGTTGCTGCATTCGCGCGCAGGAAGCGGACTGCCGCTTTGGCGTCGTGAATTTGTGCGGGATATTGGGCTTCACCGCTCAGCCGATAGTTGATACTCGCCACAGCATAACCAGCAGCGAGAAGCTGATCCACTCCGGTGAGACCCGCTCCATCTGCCTTGTCGCCAAACATGAATCCGCCGCCGTGCACCATGATCACAACCGGGAAAGGTCCTGTGCCTTCGGGGATATATAAGTCCAACTTTTGCGTTTCTGAAACCGAGGCGTAGGCAAGATCCGCATGGGTCGGTGAAACGGAAGTAAACGTGCCGGAGCCGCCAGGCATAACGGACAAGCCGCCCCCACAAGCAGATAGGCTGAGGGCAAGTACCACCGACAGGACAACAAAAGAAAACAGTTTGTAATTCATCTTAATCTCCATATTTTTTTTATGTAACTGCTCAGGCATTTTGTTTTACGCCATATTCGGCGGACTGAAGTCCTGCCTCAGTTCGTGAAAGTCCGCTGAAGCGGACTAGCCTAAAAGGCTTTCATGTGCTGAGCAGGGGATTTATCCCCGCAAGTTCAAGATACCTGAGCAGTTATATTTTATTGATAGCTTTAGTATCGCAAAAAAATCTCAAGGAAATCTCAAGAAGACCTGTTTGTATTCTTGAGATTTCCTTGAGAATGACATGGTACGATGTGAAGAATGAAATCTTGTAGAGGTTTATATGGCGCAACGTATTTTGGTCGTAGATGATGACCGGTCGATCGTAAAAGTGTTGACTTCGTATCTTGAGAAATCTGGTTATCAGGCGTTATCTGCGTATGACGGTGAAATGGCACTTCATCAATTAAGACGCGAACGACCTGACTTGGTCATTTTAGATCTTATGATGCCCAACCGTGATGGCTGGGAGGTGACGAAGATCGTCCGTGCAGATCACTCACTAGCCGCTACTCCCATCATCATGCTCACGGCGCGTGTGGAAGATACAGACAAGATCGTAGGGCTGGAACTCGGTGCAGATGATTACATCACTAAACCATTCAACGCGCAGGAAGTCGTGGCGCGGGTCAAGTCGCTGTTACGCCGCGTTAAGTTGGACCAATCACCGCAAGCCTTGCCGCGCATCCTCGTGCACGGCTCATTGAAACTAGACATTGACCAGCGCATCCTATTTATTGATTCGCAGGCTATCGACCTGACTCGCACCGAGTTCAGCCTGTTAGAGACGTTCATGTCCAACCCTGGTTACACCCTGACTCGTGATGAACTTTTGGAGAAGGCGTTGGGCTATGCCTATGAAGGCATGGGGCGCGCCCTTGATACCCACATCCGCAACTTAAGGCGCAAGATCGAACCCGACCCTGATCACCCAATTTATATTCAAACCATGTACGGCGTTGGCTACAAGCTGACAGGAGAAATTTCATGAACAGACTCTGGGTACGCCTCAGCCTGATGATCAGCGGAGTGTTGTTCTTTATGTTCTTCCTCCAATTCCTGTCGATTTCATTGGACGGCAACAGAATAGACGATGACCATTCATCTCCAACAAATGCTCCTCCCAAGGAAATTCAAGGACGTCTTATTGAATTTATGCTGCTCTCATTAGCCGTCGGCACAACAGGCGGGGTCGTGATCGCGCGGATTGTCAGTAACCCGATCAGCAACTTGTCCCAAGCGGCACAGCATATTGGCAAAGGCGAGCTGGATATTCGTGTACCTGAAAAAGGGAGTCAAGAGATCGTAGAACTGGCTCAGGCATTCAATAAAATGGCAGAAGACCTGCAACGCTCACAAACCGCACGCCGCAACCTGGTTGCGGATGTTTCGCATGAACTTCGTACACCGCTCACTGTATTGGAAGGCAACTTACGTGCCGTGCTCGACCACGTCTACACGCTCGATGAAACTGAGGTGGCAAATCTTTACGAACAGACCCGGCACTTAATCCGCCTGGTGAATGACCTGCGTGAAATCTCATTGGCTGAATCCGGGCAGATGATATTGGAAAAAACTTTCACTGATTTCAATTTGCTTATTAACGAAACCGTGCAGGCTCTCGAACCGCTCTCCGCTGAAAAGCAAATTCAAATGGTCTATGAATCAACTCACCCGTTGGAAGGAACCGCGGACTCGATCCGCATTCGGCAGGTGTTGTTCAATCTCATCGGGAATGCCATCCGTTATACGCCGTCAAACGGGAGAATCGTTGTTCAAGCAAAACAAGATGCAGCGGGGATACATATTCGTGTTCAGGATTCGGGTAACGGTCTGACTCAGGAAGAACTTTTTTCGGTCTTCGACAGGTTTTACCGAGCCGACCGGTCTCGCTCACGCGAAACCGGAGGCACTGGGCTGGGACTCTCCATCGTAAAAGCGATCGTGGAGGCACATGGCGGTAGCGTACATGCTGAAAGCAAAGGAAAGGGATTTGGCAGCACATTTTCCTTCTTAATTCCTTGTTGATTTTTCCATTGACCGACAGCCTATCATCCCGTAAAATCCCTCTCATAAATTATATATAATTTAACGAGGTTACACGCAATGGCAAAATATCGAGTGATGTATTGGAAAGAAATTCCGCAATCCTTCACGGTTGAAGGAGACGGACGAACAATAAAGAAGGAACTTTCGCAAAAGATCCAGAACAAGATCGACGCATATGCGATGGCAATTGGAGCAACATCTACAACGGATTACGCAAAACAATACAAACGCGGGCAGTGGATCGAGCGCGAAGGCACACCGGAAGAGATCGCTGAGGCGTTAATCGCCGAGTTGGAAACAGAAGGCGCACGAGTCGAAATTCCAAGACGGGAACAAGTTTAGAGATTTCACCGCCGAGGACACGGAGCTTTTTTTATTCTTCTCCGTGTCCTCGGTGTTCTCTGTGGTAAATAATATGACAAAAAAACATAACATCATCCTGCAACCTTCCGGTCGGCGCGGACAGGCAGACGAAGGCATGTCCATTCGTTCTGCGGCGCGTGAATTGGGTGTGGAGATCGAGTCCATTTGCGCCGAGAATGCCACCTGCGGCAAGTGCATGGTCTTGGTGGAGGCGGGTCGCTTCGAGAAGTACAACATCGAGTCGAGCCGCGAAAATCTCTCCCCTGTTGGCAACGAAGAACGCGCCTACCTCGAACGCAGACCCAAGTTATTAAAAGATAAAGGCTGGGAGATCGGGCAAGTGCGCCTCTCGTGCCAGGCAAAAATTTGCGGTGACGTACTCATCAATGTGCCCGAAGAAAGCCGCGGCAATAAGCAGATCGTCCGCAAGAGTGCGCGTGACCGGGCGATTGAAGTTAAGCCTGCGATCCGCAAATATCTGGTGACGATGAGTCCGCCCACGCTGGAACGTCCCATAGCAGATTGGGAGCGTCTTGCAAAAGGACTGGAAACCTCCATGGGACTGGTACGCAATGGTGAAGAGAACCTTCCGCGCTGGTATGATCTCCAGATCGATTATCAATGCATGCGAACGTTATCGAAGACCCTCCGCGATGCCAAATGGAGCGTAACTGTTTCGGTTTGGAACGACAAGGAGATCATCTCCGTCCAGCCGGGTTATCACGAAGATAGCTACGGCGCGGCAGTGGATATCGGCTCGACAACGGTCGCTTTGTATTTGTGCAATCTGCGTACAGGCGAAATGCTCGCTGCCGAGTCAGAAATGAATCCGCAGATCGTGTATGGCGAAGATGTCATGTCGCGCATTCAGTACGCGATCGACCAGCCCGACGGTTTGGAAAAATTACACAAAGCAATCATAAGCACATTGAACAAACTGCTGAAACAAGCGGCAAAGACAGCTCATATTAAGATGGACGAGATCCTTGAGATGGTTCTGGTGGGTAACTCCACCATGCACCATGTGCTCTTGAATTTACACCCCAAAGACCTGGGGCTGGCTCCTTTCGTACCAACCATTCACAAATCGGTGGATATAAAGGCGAGAGAGTTGGGCTTGCACATCAACGCCTCGGGCAACATCCATGTACTCCCCACCATCGCTTCATTCGTAGGCGCGGATACAAGTGCAGTCATCCTTGCAGAAGAGCCGCACAAGCAGGATGAGAACTGGCTGCTGATCGATGTCGGCACCAACGCGGAGTTGGTCTTGGGCAATCGTAAACGGCTGGTGTGTACATCCACACCGACGGGACCTGCCCTCGAAGGTGCGCATGTGGAATATGGCATGCGGGCTGCACCGGGCGCAATGGAACGGGTTCATATAGATGAGACAACCCTCGAACCGAAGTATAAGGTCATCGGCGTGGAAGGTTGGAACACCGACCATGCGGAGTTTACCGGTCAGGTCAAAGGCATCTGCGGCTCGGCGATCATCGACTCGGTGGCAGAATTGTTCCGGGCGGGCATCGTAGATTCCCGAGGCAAGTTCAAGAAAGACCTGGACTCGAAGCGCGTTCGTCAGGGAGAATCTGGCTGGGAATATGTAATCGCCTGGAAAGAAGAGACATCCATCGGGCGCGACATTCCGATCACCCAGCAGGATGTACGCCAAATTCAATTGGCGAAGGCGGCACTCTTCACCGCCGCACGTACATTATTAAAGCGCATGGATTTGCAAAGCCCTGATAAAATCATCCTTGCTGGCGGCTTTGGAAGTTATATTGATAAAGAAAAAGCCATGTTGATCGGGCTAATCCCTGATTGCGAGTTGGATAATGTGTATGCGGTTGGAAATGCCGCGGGCGATGGCGCGAGAATTGCGTTATTGAATATCGAAAAGCGCAATGAGATCGATGCAGTCACTCGCAAAGTGGAGCGCTTTGAATTACCTACCGACCCGGAATTCCAAAACCAGTTCATGCTGGCGACAAGTTTCCCCCATATGAGCGAACCGTTCGAACATATCGCGCACTTGATCCCAAATCGAAAAACGGATCCATTGGCGAAAAATTTCATGAAATAATTTTTACGACGACAGACCATAGACCGCAGACCATGGTCTGTCGTCAATCGTCTATCGTCAAAGAATTGGAGAGCAGGTATGAATAAGTTTTTGGAACGATTAAACAGTGGGGAAATTCTGGTTGCGGATGGAGCAACGGGATCAAATCTACAGAAGATGGGACTCAAACCCGGCAAGCCGCCGGAAGATCTCATCATTGATGACCCGGATACGCTGTTGAAGCTCGCTTCTTCCTTCGCTCAGGCTGGGTCAGACATCATCCTGACCTGCACTTTCGGCGGGACTCGCATGCGCATGAAAGACTCGAAGTATCAGGATCGTACTCCTGAAGTGAACATGCGCGCAGTGGAAATCGCCCGTAAAGCCGCTTCATTGAACAATGGACTGGTTGCCGGTTCCATGGGACCGGTGGGCGGTATCATCAAACCGTATGGTCCACTTGAAGTAGATGATGTCCGTGCGACGTTTGCAGAACAGGCAAAAGCGCTTGCCGAAGGCGGTGTGGATTTGCTGTTGATCGAAACGATGTTCGCGTTCGAAGAAACGACAGCTGCCTTTGAAGGCGCACGCTCGGTGACCGACCTGCCCATCGTGGTATCGTTCAGCTATGACCGCGGCACACGCACCATGATGGGCGTCAAGCCCAAGGACGTGATGAAGCGCTACTCCGAGATGGGCGCGGTGCTTGTCGGTGCAAACTGCGGCACAACTCTCGATAATATGGAAGCCGTTATTAAAGAATATCAAACCACCAAACCGGATTTCCCATTATGGGTCAAACCGAATGCGGGCGTCCCACATATGGACCTGGAGACCGAACAAGGCGTGTACGATATGACCCCTGAAGACATGGGCAATTACGCCAAAAAGTATGTCGCCATGGGCGCGAAAGTGGTCGGTGGGTGCTGCGGCAACACACCGGAGCATATTGCCGCGATCGCAAAAGCAGTGAAGAACTAGTTGCCAGTAAAAATACTCTGTGGATAACAGTCAGTTACGGATTACGAATTGCGTTTTGCGCGGTTCGTAATCCGTAATTCGTAAGTGGAGGTTGTGATGCGTGCTGAGATTTTGAAATTATTGAACGGCGAGAAGAGTAGTTCAACACCTGCATTTAGCGGGTTGATCCATGTTACAGCAGAGGGGTTGAAAAGCGAGGGACTATCTCTTAAAGAAGTTCATCATGATGCACATAAGATGGCAAAGGCAGCCGCAAGTACTTTCAAGTTGACGGGTATGCCCTCTGCGGCACTGCCGCTGGATCTGTGCTCTCCAGCTGAAGCCTTAGGCGCAGACTTGATCTTTTACGATGACGAAGAGATGCAATTTCCACAGGTCAAAAAACTACTGTTCCAGAGCACAAAAGAGATCAGAGCATTAGAGAGTAGCGATTGGAAAAAGGGAAGGATCGAGTTAATTTGCGATGCGATCAGGCTGGTGAAAAAAGATATTGGAGATCGCACCGTTATTTCTGGCATCATCCCCGGACCCTACACGCTCATGATCTATATCTGCAAGGTGCAAAACTTATTTGGTGAAATGAAAAAAGAGCCGCAATTGGTTTTGGATGCACTCTCTCAACTTTCATCTTTTCTGGCAGAGATCGGCAATGCATACCTGCAAGCCGGTGCAGATTTTATTACCATTCACGAAATGGGCGGCTCACCCGGGTTCATCGGACCGGCAAAGTTCGAGCAGTTCGTATTACCACCTTTACAGACGTTGCACAAAAAATTGAACGGGGTACGCGTACTTTCGGTATGTGGAAAAACAGACCCAGCCATGCATCTGTTGGCACAAGCAGGAGCCAATGCCATCTCAGTAGATCAACTAACCGATTTAAACACTGCACGAGCAGCATTAAAAGACATGCTACTCTTCGGTAATTTGGATCCGGTTAGTGTGTTGTGGCAGGGTGATGAAAGCATGGTTGTAGAGACAGTTCAAAGGTCAAAAGAGGCGGGCGTGGATGCGGTCTGGCCCGGCTGTGACATGGTCATCCAAACGCCAGTCCAGAATATCAAAAAAATTCTCCCCTAATTCAACCTCTTTCAGGGAATTGCGTTGACTAAAGATATATAAAAATGTAAACTTGCAGGCATATTCGAGCGAGGAGCAACGGAATGGCAGGAAAGTCATCGTCCGTACGGAAAGCTGTTAAAAAAGACCGCCAAGTGTCCGCTGATAAAAAGCGGACTGCCGTTGGCGGTTCTTCACAAAAAGCGAAATCTCCCCGTTCAACATCAAGACCAATATCTGAAGATCTTGCACTCGAAAACGCGCGGCTTTTGGAGGAAAATGCTCGGCTCTTCAAAGCCGAGCAGGAACGCGTTGCCGAGTTGCAGATCATCAACTCCATCCAGCAGGGACTCGCCGCCGAATTGGATTTCCAGTCCATCGTGAACCTGGTCGGCGACAAATTAAGCGAAGTGCTCAGCACAGACAATCTTGGGATCTCGTTGGTATGACGAGAAAACCAACCTCATTCACTACCTTTATGAATATGAACATGGGGAACGACTTGAAATAGCATCCACTCCACCTCTAAAAGGCGGGATGTTTGAAAAAATAGTTAAGACACGCCAGCCTATTATTTGGAACACAAGTATAGAAGGTAGTGCCATTTCACCTATCCTGCCCGGAACAGACGAAAGCAAATCAGGCATTACCGTGCCAATCATTAGCAATGACCGCGTTCTTGGTTTGATCACAATCGAAAACTATGAGCACGAGAATGCGTACGGCGAATCTGAACTGCGCCTGCTGTCTACCATTGCCGCCTCGTTGGGAACCGCGCTCGAGAACGCGCGTCTCTTCGACGAGACCCAGCGCCTGCTCAAGATCACCGAAGAGCGTAACGCGGAACTTGCCATCATCAACAGCGTGCAAGCCGCCCTCGCCGCCGAACTCAACATTCAGGGCATCTATGATGCGGTCGGCGACAAGATCCGCGAGATTTTCCACAACACGGATATGAACATCCGCATTCAAGACCCGCAAACAAACATGACCCATTATCCATACATGTATGAGAATGGGGAACGTCTCTTCCTTGAGCCACAACCCTACAGAGTGCAAGGCTTTACCCATTATGTTCTAAGCACCCGCGAAACGGTGGTCATCAATGAAAACTTGTTGGAAGAAGAAAAAAAATACGGTAGCTTCACTATCCCTGGCACTGAATCGGAAAAATCTGTTGTCTTTGTTCCTTTAGTGACGGGTGAACAAGCACGTGGGCTGATCAACCTTGCCAGCTTCGAAGAACACGCCTTCAGCGAAAGCGACGTGCGCCTGCTGCAAACTCTCGCCAACAGCATGAGTGTGGCGCTCGAGAACGCGCGTCTCTTCGACGAAACCCAGCGCCTGCTCAAGATCACCGAAGACCGCGCTGCCGAGCTTGCCATTATCAACAGTGTCAGCGAAGGCTTGGTACGCGAACTGGACTTCCAAGCCATCATCGAGCTGGTCGGCGAAAAGATACGCCAGGACTTCAAGGTCAATGACATGTATATCGCCATGCATGATGAGGCGAGCAATATCATGTCCACTCCCTATTACATCGAACATGGTGACCGTTTCCCGATCGAACCGATGACACTTAGACCTGGGTATGCAGGTTGGACAATTACAAACCGCACCACACTGGTCATCAATGAAAATATTGTCCAGCGAAAAGCCGAAATGGGGATGGACACGGCAATTTTGATCGGCGATGACGATGAAGAAGATCTCACCCAAAGCGTCGTCAGTGCGCCGATTTGGTCAACAGGCAAGGTCATCGGCGTCATCACGCTTTACTCGAATGAGCCAAATGCCTTCCCAGAGTCTAGTGTCAGCCTGCTCACAACCTTATCCGCCAACTTGGGCGTGGCATTGCAAAACGCCCGTCTCTTTGATGAAACCCAGCGCCTCTTAAAGATCACCGAAGACCGCGCCGCCGAGCTTGCCATCATCAACTCGGTGCAGGAAGGTCTGGCATCCAAACTGGACATGCAGTCCATTTACGACCTGGTCGGCGATAAATTAGCCGAGGTGATGAACACCCTCGATATCGACATCCGCATCTTTTCGCCGGAGACCAACCAAGTCTTCTTCCCCTACCTGCGTGAACACGGCAAACGGTTGGAAATATCCCCCATTCCCATGCGCGGGTTTGCGAGGAAAATTTACGAAACCCGTCAGACCCTTGTAATTAACGAAAACCTTCCAGAGCGTATGACAGAGTTTGGCTCGGTGCTGGTGCCCGGCACACAAATGGAAAAGTCTTTCATGGCAGTGCCTATTCTAGTGGACGGCGCTGCCTTGGGAATGGTCAGCGTCAGTAATTACGAAAAAGAAAACGCATTTGATGACTCAGATGTGCGCCTGCTGCAAACCGTGGTCAACGCCATGAGCGTGGCGCTCGAAAACGCCCGTCTCTTTGATGAAACCCAGCGCCTCTTAAAGATCACCGAAGACCGCGCCACAGAACTATCCGTGATCAACAGCATTCAACAAGGCTTGGCAGCCGAATTAGACCCGCAAGCCATTATCGAGTTGACCGGAGACAAACTGCGCGAAGTGCTCCGCACCGAAAACCTGGGCATTCGCTTGTACGACGCCCAAAACAACCTCATGCATTACGTGTATGAATACATCCAGGGTGAACGCCGAGAGTACCCCTCCAAACCGCCCCTGCAAGGCGGCACCTTCGAGAAGATATCAAAGACCCGCCAGCCTTTTGTGCGCAACACCCTTGCCGAACGCGAAACGCTGGTATTGAGTCTGTTGCCGAACACCGAAGCCGCCAAATCGAGCGTCAACGTGCCCATCATCGGCAGTGACCGCGTGATCGGTCTCATTATTGTGCAAGAACATGAAAGAGAATATGCCTTCAGCGACGCGCAGGTGCGCTTGCTGCAGACTGTAGCAGCCAGCATGGGCGTGTCGCTCGAAAATGCACGCCTCTTCGATGAGACCCAGCGCCTGCTAAAAGAGACCGAGGAACGCGCCGCCGAACTCTCGGCGATCAGTACCGTCACTCAGGCATTGGTAGCAGAGTCAGATCTGGATAACATGATCCAGCTCATCGGGAGTCAGATACGCGAAACGTTCAATGCCGATATCGCCTATGTCGCTTTGCTCGATCCACAAAGCAATACGATCCAATTCCCGTATCAATACGGCGATATCATCGACCCCATCCCCTATGGCGATGGCATGACCAGCCGCATCATCCGTGATGGGCTGCCGCTGATCTTCAACCGCAATGTGGAAGAGCAAAGCAGCGCCCTTGGCATTCAAAGGCTTGGGCGTAAAGCACGTTCATATCTGGGCGTGCCTATCATAGCCGGGCGTGAGACCATCGGTGTTTTGAGCGTGCAAAGCACACAAAAAGAAGGTGTTTTCGATGAAGACGCCTTGCGGCTGCTTTCCACCGTCGCTGCGAACGCCGGGACGGCGATCAAAACCGCACGCCTGCATGTTGAAACCCAGCGCCGCGCACGAGAAATGTCGATCCTTACAGATGTAGGGCGCGACATCTCTGCCAGCCTCGATGCCGCCACTGTATTGGAAAGCATCGCCACTCATGCCAGGGAACTGCTCGATGGAGATCTGAGCGCGCTCTTCCTGCCCGAAGAAAACGGGCGCATCTTCCGTGCCATTGCAGCCGTGGGCGACGAAGCCGAAGAACTCAAGAACGATACGATCACCACCGGCGAAGGTCTGTTGGGCAATATCGCCCTGACGAAGAAAGCCGAGATCGTCAACGATACCAACAATGACCCACGCGCCCTAATCATCGCCGGAACCGATTCTTCACCAGATGAGCACATGCTTGCGATCCCTTTGCTTGCCAATGACGAACTCAAAGGTCTCATGGCGGTTTGGCGGCACGGCAAAGATAATGAATTCAGCGAAGCTGAAATGGAATTCATGAACAACCTTGCGCGGCAGGCAGTCATTGCCATTCAAAATACCCAGCTATTCGAAGAGTCGCAAAGCCTGCTCAAACAGACCGAACAGCGCGCCGCCGAGCTTGCCATTCTCAACAACGTCAGCGAATCGATGACCCGCACCCTCGATGTCCGCGCGGTCACCCGCAATGTAGGCAACAAAGTGCAGGAGATCTTCAACGCCGAGATCGTAGACATCCTGCTCTACAACCCCGCCACAAACATCGTTCAATTAACCTACAGTTACAGCGACAATGAGTATTACGAAGAGGAACCGCCGTGGGAGTTGGGCGAAGGGCTCACCTCGAAGATCATCATTACCAAACAGCCGCTCCTGTTGAACACCGCCGAAGAAATAAACGAAAACGGCGCGGCGGCATACATCACCGCCCCAGTGGACGAGGAAGAAATAAAATCCTACATGGGTGTGCCCATCATGGTCGGCGACCGGGTGTTGGGCGTGGTGGATGTTCAAAGCTATCAAGCCAGCGCCTTCAATGAAGGCAACCTGCGCCTCCTGCAAACCCTCTCGGCAAACATGGGTGTTGCCATCGAGAACGCGCGCCTCTTCAATGAAACCCAACGTCTCTTCGACGAAGCCCAGGAAGCCCGCAAAGCAGCAGAACATGCCAACCAGGCAAAGAGCGCCTTCCTTGCCAACATGAGCCATGAACTGCGCACGCCGCTCAACGCCATCATCGGTTTCACGCGCATCGTCCGCAGAAAAGGCGAAGAGGCACTACCAGAAAAACAACTGGAGAATCTCGATAAGGTTCTCAGTAGTTCAGAGCATTTACTCAACCTGATCAATACCGTACTCGATATTGCCAAGATCGAAGCCGGGCGCATGGATGTGCAAGCCGCCAACTTCAACATCAATTCGCTGATCGACGCCTGCACGGCCACCGCAACCCCGCTTCTCAAACCCACCGTGCGCCTCGTCAAACAAATGGAAGGCGAGCTGGGGATCATCCATTCCGACCAGGATAAGATCAAACAGATCGTCCTCAACCTGCTGAGCAACGCCGCAAAGTTCACCAGCGCTGGCAAGGTCACCCTGCAAGCCAGCCGTGAAAACGAGATGCTCACAGTCCACGTCAGCGATACAGGTATCGGCATCAGCGAAGAAGCTCTCGGGCGCATCTTCGAAGAATTCCAGCAAGCCGATACCAGCACCACGCGTCAATACGGCGGCACGGGATTGGGGCTCACCATCAGCCGCAACCTTGCCCGTCTGCTTGGCGGCGATCTGACGGCAGCCAGCCAGGCAGGCAAAGGCTCAACCTTCACCCTCAGCGTTCCAATTCAATATGGGACAAAACCCGCCTCATCCCTTAATCCCGAGACGGCTCTCCTCCAGCAACTTGGCACCACAACCAAAACAGATACTTCCAAAAAGCTTATCCTCGTGATTGATGATGACCCAGATGCCACCTATCTTTTGCGCGAAAATCTTGGACCGGAAGAATTTGAGATTGTTGGCGCACAAAATGGCATTACTGGGCAGGAAAAAGCCCGCGAGTTAAAACCCGATGCCATTCTGCTCGATATTCTCATGCCTGACAAAGACGGCTGGCAGGTGCTGCACGACCTAAAAAGCGACCCGGCAACGACTAATATTCCAATCATCCTGCTTACGATCGTGGATAAAAAGGCGCTGGGTATGCGCTTGGGTGCCGCCGCCTATTTGCTCAAACCACTCAACCCGGTAGAAGTATTATCCACACTGCGAAAAGTGATCAAGCCCAAAGAGAATGCTCGCATTCATGTTCTCACGGTGGATGACGACCCGCAGATTGTCGAGATGCTAAGTCAACTGCTGCTAGAATCAGAATTCAGGTTAGAGTCTGCTCTAGACGGTGAAGCCGGTCTGGCGGCAATTGAGGCGGAGCGTCCTGACGTTATATTGCTCGATATTATGATGCCCAAATTAGATGGCTTCAGCGTCATCGAACGTCTACGAGAAAAACCCGAGACACGCGAACTACCCATTATCGTCATCAGTGCCAAAGAGTTAAGCGATGATGAGATCACCCGGCTGCGCGAAAGTGTTGTCTTTATTATGCGCAAGCAAGGTTTTAATGGTGAGAAGCTGGCACAAGAAATCAAACATACTGTGCAGTACGGAAATTATTTGGAGAATGCATGAAAACTATTTTGATCGTAGAAGATACAGACCTGAACATTGATTTACTCACCCAATTGCTTGAGGATGATTACAAATTATTGATCGCCAAAGATGGCAGCCAGGGTGTGAACATGGCATTAAGCAAAAAGCCTGATTTAATCCTCATGGATGTTTCACTGCCGATTCTGGATGGGTATGAAGCCACACGTCAGATCCGAAAGTCGCTTCCACATACGCCGATCATTGGTCTTTCAGCACATGCTATGGATGGGCACAAGCAAAAAGCGCAGGACGCAGGTTGCGATGAATATCTGACCAAGCCGGTCAATGACGTGCTGCTGCTCGATATGCTCAAAAGATTTCTGGGATAATTGTATGAACACCCCCGCGTATTTTGATCGTCGATGACGAACCCTTTAATGTAGATTATCTCGAGCAGGAACTTGAAGAATCGGGCTATGAATTGCTTACTGCCAGTAACGGGCAGGAGGCGCTGGACCAGATCCGCAATGCTTCGCCAGACCTAGTTCTGCTTGATATTATGATGCCCGTCATGGATGGGTTTTCCGTGCTTGAGCAGGTCAAAGCAGACTCTGCTGTGCGTGATATTCCCATTATCATCATCTCTGCAAACAGCGACTTGAAGAGCGTGGTAACAGGGATACAAAAAGGTGCGGAAGATTATCTGCCCAAGCCTTTCGAGCCGGTCATCCTTCATGCGCGCATTACCGCCAGCCTCGAACGTAAACGCCTGCGCGATCAGGAACAGCAGTATCTGCAAAGCCTTGAAAAGGAATTGAATATCGCGAGGGATATTCAGCAGCAGTTCCTGCCGCAAGAAATGCCCAATGTGCCGGGCTGGGAGATCAGTGCATACTTCAAAGCTGCCAAATTCGTAGCGGGCGACTATTACGATGCTTTCACCCTGTCGGATGGCAATCTCGTCTTCATGGTAGGTGATGTATGCGGTAAAGGTGTGGGAGCCGCTTTATTCATGACCCTTTTTCGCAGCCTGCTTCGTGCCACATCCACAGCCGCTTATTTTTCAGGCACATCGAACAACGATGTCATTTCACCTGCGCTGCGCATTAGGCAATCCATAACCATTACGAATAACTATGTTGCCAGAACTCATGAAGAAGCGCTTGTATTTTCCACTCTCTTCATTGGGATCCTGAATATCGCAGATGGAACACTCACCTATGTAAATGCTGGTAATGAGGCACCGCACTTATTACGTGCAGACGACTCACTCGAAGAACTCCACCCTACCGGTCCTGTGATCGGGTTCAGCCCCGAAGCCAAATTCGAAGTCAAGGAGAGCCGCCTGGAAACCGGTGACCGCCTGCTTATATTCACTGACGGCATTCCCGACAGCAAAAATGCACAGGATGAATTCTTCGGGCATGAACGGTTGGTGGAAGTCTCGACAAAAAAGGATGCCACCTGTGCCGAATGTGTTAAACGCCTCGGCAGTGAGCTTGAAATGTTCATCGGCAGCGAAGACCAATTTGACGATATCACCATTCTGGCATTAAGAAGGCTTTAACAAGTTTGTAAACATGACAAGATAATGACAGACAGGCGCTCAGCGTCTGTTTTTTTTCGATTGCTATTGACGATTCTTACCCTGCTATGTAAACTGCATCATGCTCAGAGGATTGCATGCCTAAACCCGGTCAGAAAAAGAACGCCACACCCGCCAAAACGTCTAAAAAAGCGCCTGCACGCGCTTCTGCCGCTAATCAAAAGAAAACCAGCACCAAACCGGTTTCACCTATCAAGCTCAAAAGAGAGTTGGCGCAGCGCGAGGCAGAGATTGCCATCATCCAAAGCGTGCAGGAAGGGCTTGCCTCCAAATTGGAGATGCAGGCGATCTACGATCTTGTCGGAGATAAGATCCGTGACCTTTTCGGCTCGCAAACCACTATTATCGCCACATTTGACCATAAGACCGAAACCCAGATATTCAACTATTATGTAGACCGTCGCGGCAGCGAACACCTTGCCCCCCGCCCCATGAGTGGGTTGGTCAAGACACTGATCCGTTTAAAAAAGACCTTCCTTTTTAACGATAACGTCGGGCAGCGCATGCAGGAATATGGCGCACAGCTTATTTTAGGACCCGCCATTCCAAAATCGGCTTTGTATGTCCCTCTCATTACAAACGATGAAGTGCGCGGAGTGATCTCTCTGCAGAACATGGAGCAGGAAAATTCGTTCAGAAGTTCCGATGTGCGTCTGTTGGAAACTCTTGCTGGATCGTTGAGTGTTGCGCTGGAAAATGCACACTTGCTTAATGAGACACAACGGCTGCTCACGGAGGCAGAACAACGGAATGCAGAATTGGAAGCGATCCGTAACGCCACCATTGACCTTTCCTCCAATCTTGAATTTACCACCGTTCTGAATTCACTCCTTCAAAATACTTCTGCGTTGATGTCCAGCATCGAAAACATCAACCTTTTTCTATATGAAGACGGTAAATTGCAATTCGGCACAGCCATCGCTCATGGTGAGATCACGCACGCCCCAGTTGCCAATCCGCGCCCCGGCGGCATGACGGATATTGTTTCAAAGACAGGAAAAGCATTGCTGGTGGAAGATATGAGTACCCACCCGCTGTACAAGGATTCGAACTGGATGGGAGCACTGATCGGGATCCCGCTTCTGTTTCGGCAAAAAGTTGTCGGCGTCATGAATATCCATTTCGCTGATGCGCGCACCTTCTCAGAGTCAGAACTGCGGCTATTAAGGTTATTTGCCGATCAGGCTGCCGTTGCCATCGAAAACTCACGCCTCTTCAATCAAACCGAAAGGCTGCTAAAAGAAACTGCCGGGCGAAATGCCGAATTGGGCATGATCAACAGTCTGCAACAGGTCTTGGTATCCAAATTAGATTTTCAATCCATCATTGATTTAATTGGAGATAAGGTTGGAGAGATATTCGACGCTCAGGTAACACTGATCTCTCTTTATTACCCGGCTACAAATGAAGTTCATCACCGATATATTAATGAGCGTGGTGAACGCATGCGCCTGGAACAACCCTCATCTATAGACGGTTTTCGCAGGCGGGTGATCGATTCAAAGAACACTCTGCTCATCAATCAAGATTATCTGAAGATGGCTGCCGAGCTGGGCGAAGAACCCGCTTCGGCAGGAGAAGCCCCGAAATCCCTGCTATTTGCACCAATGATCGTTGGTAATCAAGTGACAGGGATCTTGAGCCTTCAAAACCTGGATCGCGAAAATGCTTTTCAAGAGTCTGATATTAAACTTCTTGATACCATCGCCACCAGTTTAAGTGCAGCACTCAACAATGCCAGGCTCTTCGAAGAGACAGTGCGACATGCACGTGAATCTGAGGCGCTAAACGAAGTTGGTCGCGATATCTCAGCTACTTTGAACCTCTCGTCCGTATTAGACAAAATCGCAGCACATGCGCGCGACCTGTTGAACGGTTCCAGCAGCGCCATTTATCTACCAGAACCAAGCGGAAATCTAATGCGCGCCCTGGTCGCGAAAGGTGACATTGCTGATGAGATCCTGGCAGACTCGATCGCCATTGGGGAAGGCATTATTGGGTCGCTTGCCAAATTAGGAAAACCGGAATACATCAACGACACCAATCACGACCCGCGAACCTTGCAGATACCCGGCACCCCCGCGGTCACGAACGAACGTTTAATGGTCACTCCGCTGCTTTCAGGAGATAAAGTCAATGGCATGATGGCGGTCTGGCGCAAAGGCGGCGAACCTTTCTCAAATGCCGACCTACGTTTTCAGGAAGAGTTATCCTTGCAGGCGGTCATTGCCATCCAGAATGCGAATTTCGTCAATGAAGTAGAGCAGCGCGCGCACGAACTTGAGATCATCAACAGCGTACAGCAGGGGCTTTCTACAAAATTGGATGTTCAGTCTATCTACGATCTTGTTGGCGAGAAAGTGCGCGGCATTTTCAATACACAAGCAGTGATCATCTCCCTTTATGACCCCAAGACCGATACGGCCGACTTCCCCTACATGTATTGGAATGGCGAACGAATTTACCCTGAAAAGCAGCCACTTTCAGGTTTTTCCGGATATGTCATCCGCAACAAAGAAACACTCTACATTAATGAAAAAGTTGGCGAGATGGCACACAAGTACGGCTCCACATTACTCGCCGGAGATACATTTCCAAAATCATTGATCGCACTGCCCATCCTTGTCGGCGACCAGATATTCGGTTCACTTTCCATCCAAAATTTTGAACAAGAACGCGCCTTTCATGAAAATGACCTGCGCCTGCTCTCAACATTGGCAGGCAGCATGGGCATCTCAATCCAAAATGCAAGATTATTTGACGAATCTCAAAGCTTACTCGCAGAGACGCGTCAACGAGCAGACGAACTTGCGCTTATTAACAATATTCTCGCCGGGTTGGATACGAAAATGGACATCCAATCGGTGTACGACAAGACAGGCGACAGGATTCGTGAAATTTTTGATGCGCAAATCGTAGTGCTGAGCATTTACGATAAAAATGAAAAACTGACCTACTACCCCTATATCATTGAGAAGGGTGAAAGGCTGTACCAAGACCCATTACCGCTACGTGAAGATGGTGGCGGCTTTGGCGGACATGTCATTCGTACCGGGAAATCGATTTTGATCAACCGTGATTTCGAAGAACATTCTCAAAAGTTTCGATCTGCAAATCTTGGAACGAACGCGATAGACGACGTAATCGTTCATTCCGGGTTATGGGTGCCAATGCTGATCGGAGATGAAGTCAAAGGCGTGATCTCACTGCAAAACCTGGAGAAAGAAGACGCCTTCACCGAATCAGATGTACGTCTGTTGACGACAATTGCAAACTCTGTCGGGGTCGCCATCGAAAATGCACGCCTATTCGACGAGACCCAGCGCCTTCTTAAAGAAACTGAACAACGCGCCGCCGAACTTGCCATTTTGAACAACGTAAGCGATTCAATGTCCCGCGCTCTCGATGTAAATGCCGTGACCAGCAATGTAGGCAATAAAATCCATGAAATCTTCAATGCTGAAATCGTAGATATCCTGCTCTACGACGCCGCGACAAACATAGTGCGGTTGGTCTTCAGCTTTAGCGACAATATTTATTACGAAAACGAACCGCCCTGGGAACTGGGAGAAGGACTTACCTCCAAGATCATCATCACAAAACAGCCTTTGTTATTGAACACAACCACAGAGATCGAAGATAACGGGGCAGCCTCATATATCACCGCACCAGAAGATGATGATGACATAAAATCTTACATGGGCGTCCCCATCATGGTCGGCGATCAAGTGCTCGGGGTTGTGGATGTGCAAAGCTATAAAGCTGAAGCCTTTAGTGAAGATAATCTACGCATTTTGCAGACCCTCTCTGCCAATATGGGCGTTGCCATTCAAAACGCCCACCTCTTCAACGAAACCCAACGTCTATTAAAAGAAACCGAACAGCAGAACACAGAACTGGGTATGATCAACTCTGTTCAACAGACACTGGTTTCCAATATTGACATTAAATCCATTTACCAATCGGTGGGCAGAAAACTGCCCGAAATATTCAATGTCCATTCTGCGGTCATTTATACCGTGGACTTGGAAACCCAAATCATGACCTATGAGTTTGCTTATGAGCAGGGAAAAGAATGGGAAATTTCACCCAAAAAGGCAACGTCCCTGCACACCTATATCACGGAACAGGTGGTTTCGACCCGGAAAAGTTTTGTGATCAACAAAGATTTTGAAGCATTTGCAGCGAACTTCCCCGATTTTAGAACCTCGCGTTCTCGAGTGCCCAAATCATTGAGTGCCATTCCGATCTTGATCCGTAAGAATTCGATCACGGGCATTTCGTTGCAAAACCTGGATTTCGAAGATTATTTTTCTGATTCATCGCTGCGTCTATTGGAGACGATTGCCAGCGCCACCGGTGTTGCACTTGAAAACGCACGCCTCTTCGATGAAACAAAACGCCGCGCCGCCGAGCTTGAGATCCTAAACGACATCGGTCAAGTGCTCACCCAGCAGTTGGATGTCAACACAATCATCGAAATGGTCGGAGATAAGGTTCGCGAACTGGTCAATGAAGATAATATTGGCATTGGGTTGTTCGATAAGGAAACCCAAACCGTCACGGCGCATTATGTCACCAAAGGCAATGAGCGAGTGCAATTCCCGCCCTTCCCTGTCAATGACTTTACACGCAAAGCATCCATGCAAGGGAAGACGCTAGTCATCAACCGACGTTCTCCCATCCTGTGGAAAAAGCTCGGCTCGAAAATGACGGTTGAGAATGACATTCCCAAATCGGTCGTAATGATCCCTATGATCGTCGGCAGGGAACTAATTGGCGGGTTCACGATCCAAAATTTTGACCATGAAAATGCTTACGATGAATCCATTATCACTCTGATGGAATCGATCGCCTCCAGCACAGCAACTGCCATTCAAAATGCGCGCTTGTTCGAAGAAGCCCGTTCGGCTCGCGCCGCCGCCGAACAAGCCAACGAAGCCAAGAGTGCCTTCCTTGCCACCATGAGCCATGAGATCCGCACCCCCATGAACGCGGTGATCGGCATGAGCGGACTGCTGTTGGATACCAGTCTTAACGATGAACAACGCGATTATGTCGAGACCATCCGCGGCTCGAGTGACGCCTTGCTCGCCATCATCAATGACATCCTCGATTTCTCAAAGATCGAAGCTGGGCGTATGGAGATGGAGCACCAACCCTTCGATCTGCGGGACTGCGTGGAAGCCTCGCTCGATCTGGTGACAACACGCGCAGTTGAAAAGAGCATCGACATTGCCTACATCTTCGAGGGCGACATCCCCCCCGCCATCGTCGGCGATGTAACACGCCTGCGGCAGGTGATCACCAACCTGCTCAGTAATGCAGTTAAATTCACAGACAAAGGGGAAGTCGTGCTGACAGTATCCAGCCAACGCTATAAGAACGGAGGCGCAAAAGAGAAAGTACTGCTAACCTTCGCTGTGCGTGATACCGGCATCGGTCTTTCAGCAGAAGGCATGAGCCGCTTGTTCCAGTCTTTTTCGCAGGCAGATTCATCCACTACACGTAAATATGGCGGCACTGGTTTGGGTCTCGCCATCAGTAAACGCCTCACCGAAATGATGGGCGGCAGTTTATGGGCAATGAGTGATGGGCTGGGGCATGGCTCTACGTTCACCTTCAATATCAAGGCTGAGATCGCAGACCTGATGCCCATGAAAAAATCTGTTCACATTGGCATTCAACCCGCCCTGCAGAACAAACGTGTATTGATCGTTGATGATAATGCCACCAACCGCTACATCCTCAACATGCAGACCAGCAAGTGGGGCATGGTACCACGCGACACGGAGTCCCCTACGATTGCCCTGCAATGGATTGATAACGGTGAAATCTTCGATGTTGCGATTTTGGATATGCACATGCCGGATATGGATGGGTTGGAGTTGGCAAAGCGATTACGCACGAGTGCGAATTTCCCCCTGGTTCTATTCAGTTCGCTTGGCAGGCGTGAAGCAGGCGATGAGAACAATATCTTCTCGGCCTACCTTTCCAAACCGATCAAACAATCGCAGTTGTTTGATACCTTGGTAGGACTTTTCGTGCAGACTGAAGATGATGCCCGCAAAGTGCATACAGACCGCTTCAAACCCGACCCGCAAATGGCAACGCGTCATCCATTGAAAATCCTCCTTGCAGAAGATAATGCTGTCAATCAGAAGCTCGCCTTGCGTTTGCTCGAACAGATGGGCTATCGCGCCGATGTGGCAGCGAACGGGCGGGAAACGATCCAGGCGGTGGAACGTCAAAGGTATGATGTCATTTTGATGGATGTACAAATGCCGGAAATGGATGGGCTGGAAGCCACACGTGAGATCGTTGCACGCTGGGTGAATGATCATCCTTTCATTATTGGTTTAACTGCCAATGCCATGCAAGGTGACCGTGAAATGTGCCTGAACGCAGGCATGGACCACTACATCCCCAAACCCATCCGCGTGACGGAACTGGTGGATGCGTTATTCAAGGCAAATCCGTAAGCCTATTCAGGGCGATTTAATCAGCCTATTTATTGGAGACCCATGTCTGTTTTAGATCTGATCACATTCAATGCACTAAAAGAAAGCACCGGCGCAGATTTCATTGAGGAACTGATCGACGCCTTCCTTGAAGACGCCGTTACGCAAATTGCGGAAATGAAGTCCGCACTTGCCGCGCAGGATTCTGAGACCTTTCGACGCGCGGCACACAGCTTGAAATCGAATGCGGCTACCTTTGGCGCGGGTGACCTTGCAGTACTGGCACGAGAGTTGGAAATGCTTGGACGTGAAAGAAACCTTGAAACGGGTAATAAGATTGAGATTTTGCAAGAGGCGTTTGAGCAGGTAAAAATCCAATTAAATAGGTTGAGGTAATCCAATAATGACGATACCATCTCTTGAACCCGCCCGTCTGCTCGTAGTGGATGACAACCGCGTTAACCGTATGGCACTTTCGCGCAGTCTGGAATTACAAGGACATCAAGTGGAGACTGCCGAGAACGGACAGGAAGGTTTGGAAAAATTCCGTTCAGGGCTATTCGACCTGATGCTGTTAGATATTGAAATGCCTGTGATGAATGGCTTTGAAGTATTGGAAGCCTGCCTGAACGATTTCGACCTGCGTCAAATTCCCATCATTATGACTTCGGCAATGGAAGAGTTGGACGCAGTGGTGAAATGTGTGGAACTCGGCGCAGAAGATTATTTAACGAAGCCGGTCAACCCGATCCTTTTGCGCGCGCGGGTGAACGCCAGCCTTGAAAAGAAACGACTGCGTGATGAACAGCGAAAATTATTCCGAACATTTGCAACCAGGGAAGTAGCGGAAGAACTATTACGTACAGGATTTTCACTGGGCGGCAAACAAGTGACTGCCAGTGTACTGTTCGCGGATATTCGTTCCTTCACGACCATTGCCGAAAATCAGAACCCGGTGGAAACCATTGACCTGCTCAACCAGTATTTCAGCATGATGTTCGATGCGATCACCGATAACAGCGGAACAGTAAATCAGATGATGGGTGATGGTCTGCTGGCTATTTTTGGCGCGCCGATTTTTTTTGAAGACCATCGTGAAAAGGCTGTGCGTTCTGCGTTGAAAATGCTTGAACGGTTAAAGGAGTTTAATCGTAATCAACTTGAACAGGGGAAAACGCAGCTGCATATTGGCATTGGTATTGCATCGGGCAAGATGACGGTGGGGTATACCGGCACACAGAACCGCGCGATCTATACCTGCATTGGGGATACGGTCAATTTATCCAACCGGATCGAGGAGTATACAAAGGAAGCCCTGCGTCCGCTGATCGTAGATGAGTACACCCGCGACGGATTATCCGCCGATGTAAAGGTGGAAGATTTAGGCAGAATCATTTTCAAAGGAAAAAACCAGGCAGTAAATGTATTTGCAGTGCTGGGAGCATGAAATGCAATATGGAAAACGCGAGTTCAGGCTGCACCAAAACTGCGCGCCGTACTCCATATCACTAAACAGGAAATGAACACAACCATCTTAAGTACAGTAGTAGGAATTGGCGGCATGTTCGGCTGGAAGATATATGACTTTTTAGGCGGCATCTTCGCCAAACAGATCGGGGCTTTCAAGTCTCTATTTTGGTCACACAATCGGCTGTCTGTCATTTTTCTGAGAGACAAAGTTACAAAAATTCAAAGTTTTGGAATACTACTGCGATTATCGGTATAATTACAACCGCACTTTAGAGTTCTGCCGGGGTTTCTTGATCAAACATCTCGTGGAAGCAAAACAGATTCTCGAAAAAATTCGTACCCGCTTTCCACAGTATTGAAAACTGTAACTGCTTCTCCCACTGCTAAAAATCATCCAAAACAATCCCTTATAATTACGCAATGCAATTTCGCCTTTCCCCCACTGCACGTCAAACCTTTCTGATCGCCATCATTACAGTCATCGCCTACGGCTTACTCCTGCCCCTCACTGGTTTCTATTGGGACGACTGGCCCTTCGCATGGATCGCAAAATTTCTCGGTCCGGCTGAGTTTATTCCCGCCTTTATGCCGTTCCGACCATTCCTCGGACCGATCTTCTATTTCACCACCAGCCTCGTCCCACCGGTTCCGCTTTACTGGCAAATATTCGCACTCATCATCCGCTTCCTCATCGGCATCGCCGCATGGTGGATGTTCAACCAGATCCTCCCCACCCGCAAAACGCTCGCCTTCTTCGCTGCCTTGCTCATGCTCGTCTTCCCGGGGTACAGTCAACATTGGGTGGCATACACTCATATCAATCAGGAACTCATCCCTTTCCTTTTTTACTTGCTATCCTTTGGGTACACCTTCAAAGCCCTGCGTACACAAACACGCACAGACACCGTCATCGCCCTATTGCTGCAAATTTGCGGTATCTTCCCCACTGAATATTTCTTCGGTATCGAAGGCATTCGCTTTCTACTGCTGTTCACCATCCTGCAGGGCAGTCTCACCGAACGCTTCGCGAGATCGTTCAAACTCTGGCTGCCTTACTTATTCATTTGGATCCTCAACGCCGCATGGCTTTTCTATTATTACAAGTTCGGTCCATACGAATCCTACGAAGTCACTGCCACACAATCGCCAGACTTCATGTATTTCCTTGTTCAAGCGCTGGATGCTCTATGGAAAGCCGGGTTCTACATCTGGACACAAATCCTTGTCCTGACTTTTTCCACCCTACCCGCGCCCGCCTCGCTCTTAACCTTGGGGCTGATTGCACTCTCGTTCATTTTTCTCATCCGCATCCTGCTCCACTCCGCCCCCCCTGAAGTCACGGATAACACCTTTGCCATATCCCTGCTTATCAGCAGTATCTTCGCCATCCTGCTTGGTCGCCTGCCCTCCTTAGCGGCAGGGCTTCCGCTCACCCTGCAATCCTCATTCGACCGCTTCATGATCTCCATGATGTTTGGTGCATGCATGTTTGTCATTGGCTTGCTGGAGTTGCTCGTAAAGAACCATCGCACGCGCGTCATTATCTTTTCAGCGCTCATCGCACTTGGCATTGGTCAGCAATTCTTCAACGCCAACATCTTCCGCCGAGATTGGCAAAGACAAGGTGACATCTACTGGCAAATGGCATGGCGCATCCCCGCATTGGAAAAGAACACCGTCTTGCTTGCCTACGAGATCCCCATCGACTACGAAACCGATCTCTCCTTCACCGCCCCCATCAACTGGATGTATGCCCCCGACTATACCCGCTCTGACCTGCCCTACATCCTTCTTTATACTAAACGGCGGCTGGGCGGTTTTACAATACCCTCTCTCGAAAAAGATGTTCAGATCAACTACCCCTACCGCACAGTAAACTTCAGCAGCAGCACATCCAATGCGCTGACTTTATACATGCCGGAACATGGCTGTTTGCGGGTCTTCGACCCGGCACGTGGCGATCTCACCATTTACTCGCATTTGCCGGAAGAGATCACCAATGCAATTCCCATTTCTGACCCTGCACGCATCATTACAGATGCCCCCCAACCTGCGCAACCTATGTTCTTCGCCGAACCGAAGCCGGAATGGTGTTATTTCTACGCCAAAGCCGGGCTAGCCAACCAACAAGGCGATTTTGAAACATCTGCCAGGCTGGGCGATGAAGTTTTTGCCTCTGGCTTCAAGCCAGAAGATGCGCGTGAATGGCTGGTATTTGTAGAAGCCTACGCCATGAATGGTGAATTTGATCAAGCCTCGAAAGCCTCCGAATCCGCCCTGGAAATGGATGAAAAAACGCTCAAGGCGGTCTGCACGGTTTGGGAGCAGATTCAGGCAAAGGCTCCCGCAGGAAGCGAAAATGCCATTAATTCCGCTCGGTTGAAGCTTGGTTGCAATCCATAATGCACGGCTTGACGCTTTAATCTTCATGTGCTACCATCTTTTTTTAATATAAGGATTCAGGAGAAGATATGACCCAGAAACATCGTAGTGTGCAGGTGATCTTGTTTTTAATCATCGCCGCAGTAGTATTATCTGCTTGCACACAATCCCTTTCGTCCGCCCCGGTTGAAACGCCAACGCTCATCCCAACCGGGCTCTTTGTTTCGCCGATCGCCTCGGTTGAGAACCCCATGGCAATGATCGAACAATTTGCGAAACAGACCGAAGCCGCCCAAACCGCCGCCGCAGGCGGTGGCACCCCGGGGACTCCGGGCACGCCGCAGGCAATTTCTACGACCACCACAGGCACTCCAGAAGCCTCAGTTGCAACTGTTACAAGCACAGTTGCTCCAAATGTTGGAACCCCCACCAATGCCAATTCCGTCGCAACGCCGGTACCGGCATCCACATCTGCTGCAGCCACATCTGTACCGCCTGTGATTGCATCTGGCTCTGAGTACGTCCTACACGATGGCGAATATCCCTACTGTATCGCCCGCCGTTACAACGTTGACCCTGAAGCTCTCCTGCAAGCCAGTGGACTTACCAGCCCGGATATTTATTATGCAGGTCTGAAATTGGTCATTCCACAGAATGGTCCTTTCCCCGGTGCGCGTTCGCTTAAGGCGCATCCGGCTTCATATACGGTTGCTTCATCAAGTGAAACGGTTTACAGCATCGCCTGTCTTTACGGAGATGCAGACCCGAACGCAATTGCTTCTGCAAACGGCATTTCTGCCTCCGCCAGTTTAACGGTTGGGCAGGTTCTACAGATCCCATAACGTTGAACCACCAAAAGCCCAGGTCGAAGACACCTGGGCTTTTTATTTTTCACAAGGATATCCCCATGCCAGCTTTTGAATTACTCAAATCTGAAACCATTCTACAAGGACGTGCATTTAAAATTCGCCGTGACACATTGAAAACTCCCGATGGGCGTGACACAAAATTCGATATCGTGGAGCATGGCGGCTCCGTCGTCATCGTGCCAATGGATGGAGACGGCAACTTGCTTTTTGTCCGGCAATACCGCCACGCCGCAGGCATGGACATGCTTGAACTGCCCGCCGGAACCCGCGATGGGGATGAGCCCTTTGAAGATTGTGCTGCGCGCGAGATCCGCGAAGAGACGGGCATGGAGGCTGGCAAATTAATCCATGTCGGTTCGTTCTACCTTGCGCCGGGCTACTCCACTGAATACATGGGCGTCTTTTTAGCCACAGACCTCAAACACAACCCCCTCGAAGCAGATGATGATGAATTCTTATCAGTAGAAAAGCTTCCCATCAAAGAAGCATTAAGAATGGCAGAAAAAGGCGAAATGCCCGATGCCAAATCATTGGCGGCATTGCTAATGGCTAGATCCTATTTGGAATAACACCAAAACGAAATCCAAAGTGAAAACCAACAAAACACATCTTATTGCCGTATCGCAAGCTTTATTGGTAACGTTTTTATGGTCAACCTCGTGGGTTTTTATAAAGATCGGGCTGGAATCTGAATTGCCTGCTGTTACCTTTGCCGGACTGCGCTACACCCTTGCAGCATTTTGCCTATTGCCGTTTGCCATACTTAATCCAACTCACCGCCAAACACTGCGCGAACTCCCAGCCCGAACCTGGTGGGAACTTACCGGGCTTGGCATCATATTTTACACACTCACTCAGGGAGCTCAATTCGTCAGCTTGTCTTTTTTACCTTCTGCCACTCTTTCACTGTTATTGAATTTCTCACCCATCTTCATTGCCATTTACGGAATGATCTCTCATAGTGAAAGTACATCGCTCACGCAATGGGGCGGGATTTTAGTTACAGTCATTGGAGCGCTTATCTATTTTGCTCCCCTTTCCATCGAAGAAGGTCAGATCATTGGCTTGCTTGCCGGGTTGGTTGCCTTGTCTGCAAATGCGGCATCATCCATTTTTGGACGTTACATCAACACTCAAGAGAAATTAAATCCACTCGTAGTTACTAGTGTCAGTATGGGGATTGGCGGAATTATCATGCTGATTATTGGCAACCTTACCCAGGGCATGGGCAGACTGAACCTCACCCAGTGGGCGATCATTGGTTGGCTGGCAATAATCAACACTGCAATTGCTTTTACGCTATGGAACAAGTCCCTGCAAACTCTCACCGCCGTGGAATCCAGCATCATCAATGGAACGATGCTCCCCCAGATCGCCATCCTCGCATGGATATTTCTTGGCGAACCACTTGGTGGAAAAGAGATACTGGGGCTAATTTTCGTGCTTATTGGTACACTGATCGTCCAATTGTGGCGATATCTACCCACTTCAGAACGATAAAATCGTAGAACTAGGAGAATACAATGTCACAAAAACCAATGATGATCCTGATCGCCGGACCTTACCGCTCTGGCACAAACGACGACCCGGAAAAGATCGCAGCCAACGTCCATTTCATGGAGTCATTTGCCGTGCCAATCTTCCGCAAGGGACATATCCCAGTTCTCGGCGAATGGTTCGCATTGCCATTACTGGCGTTGGCAGGGTCCAAAGAAACCGGCGATGAAATATTCAATGAAATCTTCCACCCTGTGGCTGTACGTCTACTTGAAAAATGTGATGCCGTCCTGCGTGTTGGCGGCGCATCATCAGGCGCTGATTTAATGGTCAGTACAGCCAAAGAAAAAGGTGCAAAAATATTCTATTCATTGGATGAGATCGCCGATATCTCAAAATGACAATCGTTCAAAATCCGTCAAAACACCTCGAAAACATCGAGGTGTTTTTATTTCCACCAATCCTATCCAATATATGACATCAGGCAGGGGGATTTAAGTCATATATAACTAACGTAATTCATCCCGTGGGAATACACTTGTCCATTGAGGAAATACAAGGCAAATCGCCTTTTACAGGAGCCAAAGAATGAACAAGAATGTCATTATGATCGACGGAAACGAAGCAACCGCAAGCGTTGCCCACCGTCTCAACGAAGTGATCGCCATTTACCCGATCACCCCATCCTCCGCGATGGGCGAATTCTCAGACGAATGGTCTGCCAAGGGCAAGAAGAACATTTGGGGCACCGTCCCGCTCGTGGTTGAAATGCAATCTGAAGGCGGCGCAGCCGGAACCGTGCATGGCGCCCTCCAGACCGGCGCACTAACTACGACCTTCACCGCGTCTCAGGGCTTATTGTTGATGATCCCAAACATGTACAAGATCGCTGGTGAACTTACCAGCACCGTCTTCCATGTTGCCGCGCGCGCCATCGCCGCCCACGCCCTTTCCATTTACGGTGACCACCAAGACGTGATGGCCGTCCGCCAGACCGGTTGGGCAATGCTCTCCTCCGCCTCCGTGCAGGAAGCGCAAGACTTCGCAGCCATCTCTCAAGCCGCAACCCTCAAAGCACGCGTCCCCTTTCTACATTTTTTTGATGGCTTCAGGACCTCACACGAAGTCAACAAGATCATCCAATTATCGGATGAAGAACTGCGCCTCATGCTAGACGAAGATCTAGTCCGCGCCCATCGAGCCCGTGGACTCACCCCCGAGCACCCCACCCTGCGCGGCACCGCCCAGAACCCGGATGTCTACTTCCAGATGCGCGAAGCCTCGAATCCATATTACGCGGCTGTTCCTGCCATCACACAAGAGATGATGGATAAGTTCGCCAAGATTACCGGACGCCATTACAACCTGTTCGATTACACCGGCGACCCCAATGCCGAGCGCGTCATTATCATCATGGGTTCCGGCGGCGAAGTTGCTGAAGAGACAGCAAATTACCTCACCAAAAAAGGCGAAAAAGTGGGTGTATTGCAAGTACGCCTTTACCGCCCCTTCTCTGTAGAACATTTCATCAAGGCACTGCCCAAGAGCGTCAAATCCCTTGCCGTGCTAGACCGCACCAAAGAACCCGGTTCCATGGGCGAACCCCTCTACATGGACGTGATCAGTTCGTTGGTCGAAGGTCAACGATCCACCATCAAGGTTATCGGCGGACGATATGGTTTATCTTCCAAAGAATTCACCCCGGCAATGGCTAAAGCCGTCTTCGATGAGCTGAGCAAGCCCGAGCCAAAAAATCACTTCACCGTTGGTATCAACGACGATGTATCTCACACCTCCCTCACCATAGACACCTCATTCTTCATCGAATCCGAAGGAATGGTCAGCTGTGTCTTCTTCGGTCTCGGCTCAGATGGGACTGTGGGTGCGAACAAGAACTCGATCAAGATCATCGGCGAAGAAACCGAGAACTTTGCCCAAGGCTACTTCTATTACGACTCAAAGAAATCCGGCACGGTGACCATGTCTCACCTGCGCTTTGGACCTAAGTTCATCCGCGCACCGTATCTCATCGAAGCCAATCAGGCAAATTTCGTCGCCTGCCACCAGTATTCCTTCCTTGAACGTGTGGATATGCTCAAGTATGCCAAAGAGGGCGGTATTTTCCTGCTCAACAGCTTATATGGTCCTGAAGAGATCTGGGATCAACTTCAGCAGGAAGTCCAGAAAGACATCATTGAGAAGAAACTCAAGTTCTACGTTATCAATGGCTATGACGTAGCGGAAAGAACCGGCATGGGCGGACGCATGAACACCATCATGCAGACTGCATTCTTCGCCATCAGCGGCATCCTGCCGAGAGAACAAGCCATCGAACAGATCAAATACGCCATCAAAAAGACCTATGGCAAACGCGGTGAAGCCGTGGTTGCAAAGAACTTTGAAGCTGTGGATGCAACTGTGGCAAATCTTTATGAGGTCAAGGTTCCGGCAAAGGTTAGCTCAAAGACGACTCGCAGGCTCCCGGTCCCGGCTGAAGCGCCTGACTTCGTCAGGAATGTACTCGGTCAGATCATCGACTCAGACGGCGACAACATACCCGTCTCTGCCTTCCCTGTCGATGGCACCTTCCCCACCGGCACCACCCAATGGGAAAAACGCAACCTCGCGCTGGAAATTCCAGTTTGGAACGAAGATATTTGTATCCAATGCGGGAAGTGCGTCATGATCTGTCCGCATGCGGTCATCCGCCACAAGGTATATGAAGAGAACGCACTTAGCGGTGCACCAGAGACGTTCAAACACGTCAAGTCAAAGTTCAAGGAATTTGGCGAAGGCTATGCCTACACCTTGCAGGTTGCCCCCGAGGACTGCACCGGCTGTACGCTGTGTGTGGAAGTCTGCCCGGTGAAGGATAAGACTGCGGTGGGACGCAAGGCGATCAACATGGAACCGCAGCCAGCGTTACGCGAAGCTGAAGCCAAGAATTGGGATTTCTTCATGAACATCCCCGACCTTGACCGCAAGTTGATCAATCCGTCCACCATCAAAAATGCGCAGTTGCTGCGCCCGTTGTTCGAGTTCAGCGGCGCTTGTGCAGGTTGTGGTGAGACTCCGTATGTGAAGCTCGTTTCGCAGTTATTCGGCGACCGCGCCGTGATCGCGAATGCCACTGGCTGTTCGTCCATCTATGGCGGCAACCTGCCCACCACCCCGTGGGCGAAGAATGCCGAAGGTCGCGGACCTGCCTGGTCGAACTCGCTCTTTGAAGATAACGCCGAGTTTGGTTTGGGCATGCGCCTGACCATCGACAAACAACATGAATATGCTCAGGAATTGCTCAAATCTTTCGAACAGACCGTGGGCACCGAGTTGGTAACCGCCATTTTGAATGCCAATCAGGAAGACGAAACAGGAATTGGCGCTCAACGTGAACGAGTTGCCCAATTGAAGGATAAACTCAGTAAATCCAGTGACACCCGCGCGAAAGATCTCATTAGTCTTGCCGACAACCTCGTCAAGAAATCCGTTTGGATCATTGGCGGCGATGGTTGGGCATACGACATCGGCTACGGTGGTTTGGACCATGTCCTTGCCAGTGGACGCAATGTGAACATTCTCGTGCTCGATACCGAAGTGTATTCAAACACCGGCGGTCAATCCAGCAAATCCACGCCGCGGGCGGCAGTTGCCAAATTCGCCATGAGCGGAAAAGGCATGCCAAAGAAAGACCTTGGGCTGATCGCCATGTCGTACGGGTATGTGTACGTCGCCAAAGTGGCGATGGGCGCCAACGACCAGCAAACGCTAAAAGCTCTGCTTGAAGCCGAAGCCTATGATGGTCCCTCTCTGGTCATTGCATACAGCCCCTGTATCGCACACGGCTATGATATGGCGCGCAGCCTAGATCAGACAAAACTTGCAGTACAATCCGGTCACTGGCCCATGTTCCGCTACGATCCGCGCCTCGCACTGAACGGACAAAATCCGCTCGTGATGGAATCGAAAGAACCGAGCATCCCATTCACACAATATGCATACAATGAAACCCGTTACAAGATGCTGACTCAAATGAACGAAGAGCGTGCCGAGGAATTGATGAAGGAAGCCCAGCATGACGCCAAGTCTCGCTGGACGCTATACCAACAGATGGCTTCGATGCACTACGAAAAAGACAGCGATAAAAAAGAATAGGTTTTACAATGGGCGAGATAACCTCTCGCCCATTTTTACCCCTAACAAAGGACACTCTTATGACTGAACTATCCACCTCTTATCTCGGACTAAAATTAAAGAATCCGCTCGTTGCTTCGGCTTCGCCGCTCTCAAAGAAATTAGATACAGCCAAAAAATTGGAAGAAGCGGGCATTTCTGCCATTGTGATGTACTCACTCTTCGAAGAACAGATCATCCACGAAAGCCTAGAACTGGACCATTTTCTGTCACGCGGCACCGACTCCTTTGCCGAAGCCCTCACCTACCTGCCGGACGGCGGCATGTACAGCGTCAGCCCGGAAAAATACCTTAATCAGCTCGCCGCCTTGAAAAAAGCCGTGAACATTCCGGTGATTGGCAGCCTGAACGGCGTCTCCAAAGGCGGCTGGACCAGCTATGCCAAACGCATCGAAGAAGCCGGAGCCGATGCACTCGAACTGAACTTGTACTTCCTCTCCACCGACCCGAACCTGACCGCAATCGACCTGGAAAATGCACAAGTAGAACTGGTAGCAGAAGTAAAATCTTCCATCAAGATTCCCCTGGCTGTGAAACTCAGTCCGTTCGTAACATCCCTGCCCAATTTTGCCAAACGCATCGTGGATGCAGGCGCAAGCGGACTCGTCCTCTTCAACCGCTTCTACCAACCTGACTTTGATCTCGAAGAACTGGATATCGTTCACAGCCTCGACCTGAGCACATCCGCCGACCTGCGCCTCCCCCTACGCTGGATCTCGATCTTGTACGGCAAGGTCAACACAGACTATGCCCTAACCAGCGGCATCCACACCCATACCGATGTGCTCAAAGCCATGATGGCAGGCGCCAAGGTCGCCATGATGGCATCCAACCTCCTCCATAACGGCGAAAAGATCCTGCCCGAAATGCTGAATGAATTAAGCTGGTGGATGGAATCGCATGAATACACCTCCATCGAACAGATGCAGGGCAGCATGAGCCAGAAAAACGTCAAAGAACCAGCAGCATTTGAACGCGCAAACTACATGAAAGTACTCAGTTCTTGGCGCGATCTTCCTTAGTAAACATGAATAAGCAACAAAAAAGCTCTCCGAACGGAGAGCTTTTTTTATTCTATTTGCAAGGACTATTCTTCAACAGGAGCGGCGGCAGCTTGCTTGCGCTGGCGGAACGTGATGCGTCCGCGAGCCATATCATAAGGGGACATTTCGAGGGCAACACGGTCGCCCAACAAAATACGGATGTAGTGCTTGCGCATCTTACCCGAAAGGTACGCCAGAACCTCGTGACCATTATCGAGCTTCACGCGGAACTGGGTGCCGGGCAATGCTTCAATCACAACACCGTCCACTCTGATTTTGCCTTCTTCTTTAGTCATACATGCCTCTTCCTATTCATTGTCCTTGAAGGAGCGACGCTTAATGCGGCGGATTGCCTTCTTCTTCTCCATACGGCGGGTTTCGCTCTTGGAAACGAACCAGCGTTTGCGGCGAACCGTGCTGAGAACACCGCTCTTCACGACCTTTTTGCGGAAACGCTTGAGCAGTGAATCCTGAGATTCACCATTTCTTAAATTGACACTTGCCACTGGTTGTCACCTCCTTTCCGTTATGGAAATAAAAAATCGGCTGTCATTCACAGACTCAGCCGAAAGCGTCCTTCAAAAAACCTGAAACGAACTCCATGATCCTACGATCAATAATTGCGCTTCAATTCTCCTTGTGACACCAAGCGGAATAGATCCACTGCCGAACCTGCGGACAGGATTATACACGATTCGTCCAAAGATGAGAAGACGATTAGCCTCTCATTTCCCAACGTCCCCCCGCCCCAAAACCTGATACATAAGCCTCAAAACCTTCAAGTCATCGTAGCTTAAAGCCCCATCCAGCCTGTCAAAGACTGGTTTCAGCATTGCCGTCCCAACCTCATCAAATACCTTAAACACAGCCTGCTTTTGGTCTGGGGTGGCAGTCGTCAAAGTCTCAAGATCATTGCCTTTACGCAATTCATTGCCAGCCAAAACAAAACGCGTCAGATGATCCAAAATAGTCGCGTTGGTCACCTTATAACGGTCCATCAGCCCTGGTACCGTCTCACCGCCGTTATACAACTCACCGATCAGCACATACCTGCGCCCTGCATCACTTTTATCCCGACGAGCCTCCTTTTTCCTTTCGCTCAGCCCATGCTTTCCAGAAAAATCTTGAATAACACGCAAAAATGCCTCACCATATTGGCGTGCCTTTACCTGCCCTACCCCCGAAATCGCCAGCAAACTATCTTGTGATTGCGGAAAATACGCCGCCATTTCTATCAAAGTCCGATCCGGAAAGATCACATACGGTGGCACCCCAGCCTCGTCCGCCAACTCCTTGCGCTTCTGGCGCAAAATGGCAAAAAGCCCGCGATGATACTCCAACTCTGCTTCTTTTTTCTTTCCATCATTCTTGACGCGTTCCATCGCCTCTTGCATAACACCGAAAATGGGTTCGCGCTTCCGCAGCGACTCCAACGCCTTTACCGTCAGGCTGAGCGTATGAAACTCCCCATCCTGCTTTAGATATCCCAGAGAAAGTAGTTGACGGGCAAGATGCATCCACTGTTTCCTGTCCCACTCCTTACCGATCCCATATGTGGAGAGTTTTTCATGCTCCCAACGCAACACCTTCTCATTCTTTGAGCCTAGCAATATATCCACAATATGCCCAGCACCGAACTTCTCGTCCGCGCGCTTAACGCAGGAAAGGAACTTTTGCGCAGGGATCGTAATATCGGTCAGCGGGGTCGGGGCAGAGTTGCAGTTATCGCAGTTGGAGCAGTTCTCGGCGGAGTAAGCTTCGCCGAAATAGTTGAGTAACGGCTTACGGCGGCAATTACGCTCATCCTCGGCAAATCGAACAATGGCATTCAAATGCTCAATGGCTACACGCTTTTCGTCGCCTTCCTTTTGATCGATAAAGTAATTTAATTTAGCAACATCCGCATAACTATAGAGCAATGTACACTGCGCAGGCAGTCCATCACGCCCAGCACGTCCGATTTCCTGATAATACCCCTCAATACTTTTTGGCAGGTCATAGTGAATGACAAAGCGAACATTTGGTTTATTGATTCCCATTCCAAAAGCAACCGTAGCCACAATGATCTGTACATCGTCACGGATGAACAACTCTTGATTACGGCGGCGTTCGGCATCATTCAATCCGGCATGATATGGGCGAATCGAATATCCTTTTACACTGAGGAAAGCAGAAAGTTCGTCCACCTGTTTGCGAGAAAAACAATAAATAATACCCGACTGATCTTTGTGGCGATCAATAATTTCAAGGACCTGCCGATTTGGCTCCTGCTTCGGCAAAACTTCAATAAATAAATTCTCGCGGTTAAAACTGGCCACAAACTCATTTGTGGTCGGGAACTTAAGTGTATGCCGAATGTCCTGACGGACGCGCGAGGTGGCAGTAGCTGTCAACGCCATACAGACAGCTTCCGGGAATTTTTTGCGGACTTCTACAATTTGGCGGTATTCCGGGCGAAAGTCATGCCCCCACTCTGAGATACAGTGGGCTTCGTCGATGGTTATCAGATCCACTTTCAGGCTGGAAAGAAGCGCAAGTATCCGTGGAGTAAGGAGAGTTTCCGGCGCGACATAAAGTAATTTAACCTCACCACGCTTCACGTAGTCCATATTCTCCTGGTATTCCTGAGGGGAGAGCGAGCTATTAAGGAAAACGGAGGGTACGCCAAAAGCACGCAGTTGTTCTACTTGATCTTTCATCAGGGAGATCAAGGGAGAGATAACCACCGTCAAACCCTCGAACATCAATGATGGGATCTGATAACAAAGCGACTTCCCCCCACCAGTCGGCATAACAGCCAGCGTATCGCGGCGTGCAAGTACATTTTCGATTACTTCCTGTTGAAGCGGCCGAAAAAAATCATAGCCAAAAGTGTCTTTAAGAATGGAAGTGGTTGTCTGCATATTGCCTCCCTTTTCAGATGAAGGATTTTAGCACAGGAAAACAAAAAGCCGCCTACATTTCTGCAGACGGCAAATAAGTAAAGAAAAGCCCCTTGGCAATGACCTACTCTCCCAGGAGGCTGCCCTCCAAGTACCATCAGCGCTGATGTGCTTAACTGCCGGGTTCGGGATGGGACCGGGTGTACCCACATCGCTCAAATCACCAAGGGACTAATTCACAAGTGAATTGTCCTGAATAACAAATTGATGTAATTTTTTGGAAAAGTACCAATTTCTCCGCATCACAGGATGAAGCCCTCGACCATTAGTACAGGTTAGCTGAACACATTGCTGTGCTTACACACCCTGCCTATATACCAGGTAGTCTACCTGGGGTCTTACTCCCTTACGGGAATACAGGGATCTAATCTTAGGGCGAGTTTCCCACTTAGATGCTTTCAGCGGTTATCTCTGCCAGACATGGCTACCCAGCGATGCTCCTGGCGGAACAACTGGCACACTAGAGGTCTGTCCACTCCGGTCCTCTCGTACTAGGAGCAGCTCCCTTCAAATCCCTTACGCCCACAGCGGATAGAGACCGACCTGTCTCACGACGGTCTGAACCCAGCTCGCGTACCGCTTTAACGGGCGAACAGCCCGACCCTTGGGACCTTGTCCAGCCCCAGGATGCGATGAGCCGACATCGAGGTGCCGAGCGAGATCGTCGATGTGAACTCTTGGATCTCACCAGCCTGTTATCCCCGGGGTAGCTTTTATCCGGTAAGCTACGGCCCTTCCACTCGGTACCGTAGGATCACTAAGCCCGACTTTCGTCTCTGTTCGGCGCGTTGGCCTTACAGTCAAGCTCCCTTATGCCTTTACACTCTATGGTGGGTTTCCATTCCACCTGAGGGAACCTTTGGGCGCCTCCGTTACTTTTTGGGAGGCGACCGCCCCAGTCAAACTGCCCACCTGGCACGGTCCCCCATCCGGATGACGGAATGGGGTTAGGATCTAAACATAATCAGGGTGGTATTTCACTGGTGGCTCCACCGACGCTGACGCGCCAGCTTCAAAGCCTCCCACCTATGCTACACAGATTATGCCCAAATACAATGCCAAGTTGCAGTAAAGCTCCACGGGGTCTTTTTGTCCTGCTGCGGGTAGGCCGCATCTTCACAGCCATTTCAATTTCACCGGGTCCTTCGTCGAGACAGTGCTCTAATTGTTACGCGGTTCGTGCGGGTCGGAACTTACCCGACAAGGAATTTCGCTACCTTAGGACCGTTATAGTTACGGCCGCCGTTCACCGGGGCTTCAGTTCAAAGCTTCGCTTGCGCTAACCTCTCCCTTTAACCTTCCGGCACTGGGCACGCGTCAGCCCCTATACATCGCCTTACGGCTTAGCAGAGACCTGTGGTTTTGTTAACCAGTCACCAGAGCCATTTCACTGCGACCCTCCGGGGCTTTAACACCCTAGAGGGTACCCCTTCTCCCGAAGTTACGGGGTCATGTTGCCTAATTCCTTAACGAGGGTTCTCCCGTTCGCCTTGGTATACTCTACCCATCTACCGGTGTCGGTTTGCGGTACGAGCGCTAGAAAGTTATGCTTAGAGACTTTTCTGGGCAACAAGGCTCAGCCACTACACCTTGCGGTGTGCTCTCACCTCAGCTCAACTGGCGGATTTGCCTACCAGTCTCAACGCCTAGATGGATCGAACCCAAATCCAATAATGGGCTGGCCTACCTCGTTGCGTCCTCCCATCGCACTTTCAAGCGGTTCCGGAATATTAACCGGATGTCCATCATCTACGCCTCTCGGCCTCGACTAAGGACTCGACTAACCCGACGCGGAATGACCTGGCGTCGGAAACCTTAGATATACGGCGAATACGGTTCTCACGTATTTGTACGCTACTCATGCCTGCATTCTCACTTCTGTCCGCTCCAGTCGCCCTTACGATCGACCTTCACCGCTGACAGAACGCTCCCCTACTGCCCCAGCTTGCGCTGAGACCCATGGCTTCGGTGCTATGCTTAGCCCCGTTAAGTTTTCCGCGCAAAATCACTAGACCAGTAAGCTGTTACGCACTTTTTAAAGGGTGGCTGCTTCTAAGCCAACCTCCTGGTTGTTTAAGTAATCTCACCTCGTTCACCACTTAGCATAGACTTGAGGACCTTAGCCGATGATCTGGGCTGTTTCCCTTTCGACCCCGAAACTCATCTCCCGGAGTCCGACTGCCAAGCTATGGAGTACTGGCATTCCGAGTTTGATTGGGTTCAGTAAGCTGTAAGCCCCTTAGCCCATTCAGTGCTGTACCTCCAGTACTAAACGCTTGACGCTAGCCCTAAAGCTATTTCGGGGAGAACCAGCTATCTCCGTGTTCGATTGGCATATCACCTCTACCCACAGGTCATCCCCTAACTTTGCAACGTTAGTGGGTTCGGGCCTCCACGAGTGATTAGACTCGCTTCAC
>NZ_JADJDD010000006.1:0-155000 GCF_016702885.1 Candidatus Villigracilis vicinus | reverse complement strand
AGCGTTCGCGACCGGCATCGGTGATGTTGAAGCATTCCGAGCAGAAGGCAGTATTGGCTTTGAGGTTCGCCAGCGCCGTGGATAAATCCTGTGCGACATCTTCGGAGGCGCGCAAAAGGAAGAATGCCAAACGAGATGCGGACTTGGGTCCGATGCCGGGCAGGCGTTCGAGGGCGGTGACTAAGTTTTGGATTGATTCAGGTAGTAGCATAAGGGTAATTGGAGATTAGTAATTGGTAATTGAGACTTACAAACAAATCTCCAATTACCGATTACCAATTACTAAAACGGCATCCCGCCCGCGAGCGGACCCATTAGCTTTTCCTGCAAGGCACGGGACTCGTCCAATGCCATGTTGACGGCGGACAAGACCATGTCTTGCAGCATTTCGGCATCTGCGTCTTTGAGGAATTCGGGGGAGATTTCGACAGATTTGCATTTCTGGTCGCCGGTCATGGTGACTTTGATCGCGCCGCCGCCCGCTGTTGCGGACACAGTCTCTTCGGCGAGTTTCGCCTGCGCTTCTTCCATTTGTTTTTGCAGCTTTTGAATCTGCTGCATCATTCCGCCCTGTCCCCCGCCCATGGCGGGTCCTTTGTTGAATCCTTTAGCCATAATTAAACCTCGTTATTTGATATTCGATATTCGGTACTCGTTTATCGAGTATCGAATATCGTTTTTTCTATTCATCCAAATCCACGATCTCACCACCGTGTTGAATGGCGGCGGCAACCATGCCGTCTTGCGAAACGTGCGTGGGGAGTTTGCCTTTGGCGTTGTTGACCACACAGCGCACGGACAGATCCGCGTGGAAGTGGTCTTTGATGAGACGTTGGATGGTTTCGATCTGGTCGGGTTTATTGAGTTTCTCCACGAGCACGTCACTTGCCATGCCGAGGATAAGCGTCTTGCCTTGCACATCAATATTCCGCACGGAGTTCATCAAAGCGCCGAGCGTATTTTTGTCTTTGGGTAGGGTGTTGATCAGTGGCTTCCATGCCTTAACGATGTCGTTGGAGTTGATGGCTGGTGATTCGATAACGGGCTGCGGTCCCCCATTCGGGGACGCGTCAGACTTAACCTCGGGCTTGGATTCGGCTACGGGAGCTGATACAGGCTTCGGCTTGAGTTGAGGCGTCGCGGCGATCGTGGCAACTTCGGCTGGAGAGTCGATCACTTCTGCGAGGGCAAGTTCCAGACTCAAAGAGGGCTGCCAACCGCCGCGCAGATCCGTTGCGGCATTGTTGAAGATCTTCATCATGCGCAAAACGTCAGAGGTGCTGAAAGCTTTGGCGTGAGCTTCCATTTGGGTTTTGACTTCGCGCGTGGCTTCGACTTGCTCGGCGTTGCCCATTTGAATGAGCATGAGACCGCGTGTGTATTCAACGAGTTGACGTGCCAGTGAACGCGGATCGGCGCCCGAGTCGAGGGCTTTATGAATGGTTTCGAGACCGCGCGCGGGTTGATGATCGAGGACAGAGTTGATGACATCGAGAACGGTTTGGCTGGTAGCCGTGCCGAGGACTTGCTGCGCGAGGGCGAGCGTAATCTTCGTGCCTGTGGAAGAAAGTTGATCGAGGAGGGATTGCGCGTCGCGCATGCCCCCCGCTGACTGACGGGCAATGAGCGTGAGCGCTTCTTCGTCGGCTTGAATGTTTTCGGTTGCGGCGATCTCTTTGAGATTCTTGACGATCTCATCAATGGGCACGCGGCGGAACTCATGACGCTGACAGCGCGAGAGCACCGTGGCGGGGATCTTGTGAATTTCGGTGGTGGCTAAAACGAAGATGGCATGTGGTGGCGGCTCTTCAAGCGTTTTGAGCAGAGCATTGAACGCGCCGCCGGAAAGCATGTGAACTTCGTCGATGACATAGACTTTGTATTTGCCTTGCGACGGCGAGAAGTTAATCTTTTCGCGCAGGTCACGGACATCGTCCACGCCGTTGTTGGAGGCGGCGTCGATCTCGATCATGTCCATGAAGCGGTTTTCGTTAACAGCTTTGCAGTGGTCACATTCGTTGCAGGGTCGTTTGGAGGGGTCTTCGCTGAGGCAGTTAACCGCTTTCGCCAGCAAACGCGCGACGGTGGTCTTGCCCGTTCCACGCGGACCAGCGAAGAGGTAGGCATGACCGACTCGGTCTGCCTTGATGGAATTGGTCAGGGTCTGGATGACGTGGTCTTGTCCGATCACGGTATCCCATTGTTTCGGGCGGTACTTGCGGTAGAGGGCTTGGGTCATGTGATTTACATCTTCAATATAGGATATTATTCAATTACTGTAAATACTCAAGAAAACTAATTTGAAAACAAAACAACTAAAAACCTTTAATAAATAATAATGGCAATAAACAAGGGCTAAATATAACAGGAATGATAGTAGCTATTAAAAAAGCCTTTCCCCATTTAAAACCAAGCTCAACTTGAAAAAGAATAGTCTCATATACAACTGCCAAAAACACCCCTACGATAATCAATAAAACACTAACAATAAATCCCAAATTAGCGATAAGCGGGTATGACTGACTCCCATTAATAAATGATGCTATTTTGATTACTGTATCTGCGCCAGTAACAAAAAGTGTATAAGGAGTCAATACGTAACATTGCAAATAAAAAACTCTCTTCAAACTGGATTTTTTCAGAACTTGTTTGCTAAAGAATCCAAATATAATCGTATATGACGTTATAAAAATTAATGATCCCAAGACGGAATAGAAGAGGTAATTCGCTATATTTGCATTGAGATAATCGGTCTCTTTGACTAGTATATTAAAAACAGTGTTTTGAAGTGGTCCAACTAAAAACCATAATATTACAGGAGAAAGATATTCGTCAAAGCGTTCATCCGGCTTCTTTTCCATTTCAACCTTAACATACGTGATTGATCTTTTAGGTTGAAAGACGATGTGAAATAATGATTTTGGAACCATCATAATCCACGCCATCACTTCATAAATAGCATCATCAGCTGATTGAACTAACTTAACAAAATCCATATTTCCTCTATTAGTAGTGATTCAGCTATGGAACACGATAAACAGCCCTCAAATTGCCTTGTGAATCAAACAAACGCGCTTCTTCGCCAGAATTCCAAACAGCATCACCAATGCCCCAATAGAGGTCAATGACGGTGTCGGTTCCAGCTACGGTGTGGACTTGCACAGCTCCGCTTGGATAAAGAGTGACTTTAGGAAAGGTGTAGGTATTGCCGCTATCATCTTTGAGCTGCCATGAGGTTATATCCAGTTCACCTTCCCCCTCAAATTTGACGATGACAACCTCGGAGGTCAGCACTCCTGAACCAACCACGCTGCTAATCTTCACAGGGATATCCGTTTGAAGATCTGCACTTGCAGCAGAGGAAGATTCGCCGCTGGCGGGAGCCGCCTGCACTACTGCGGGCTGAGTGACGGCGCGAGAATTGCGGTCGTACCAGAACAAAATACCGCCCGTCACGCTCGCCGAGACAAAGACATTCAACAGCAGGTATTGGATAAGTTTACGGCGATCCATCGTGGTCGAATCATAGCACAGAATTCTCAAATGTCATTGCGAGCCGCCTTCTTTGCGCAGGCAATCTTGATTTTGGGATTGCTTCGCCCCCCTCGCAATGACGGAATTACTTTTTCATGGAGATCGCAACCCAGTCTTTCATTTGACGGATTTCGCCTCGCTTCAACCCTTTGGCTTGACCAGCCTCTATGACACTTTCTGCCTGATGATCGAGAATCCCACTTAGGATGATCTCTCCATTGGGCTCGATCAAGTCTGCCAGCCCCGCATCAAAGAGACGGATGAGCACCGGCGCGAGGATGTTCGCCACCACCAGCGGCGCGGACTTGAACGCGAACTGCCCCGCCAGCACTTCGGTCACAGAACCCTGCCCGAGCAGAAGCTCCTCCCCCACTTCGTTGACATCCGCATTCTCACGCGAGTTTCTGACGGACTCAATGTCAATGTCCACGCCGAGGACGGTCGTTGAACCGAGTTTGAGAGCAGCGATGGAAAGAATGCCAGAGCCACAGCCAACATCGATAACTCGATATTCGATATTCGATGATTGGGTTTCGACGTTCGAATTTCGAATATCGAAATGTCGTTCCATCAACTCCAAACACAACTGTGTGGTGGGATGTGTCCCCGTGCCAAACGCCATGCCGGGGTCAATCTTGATAGGGATTCGTTTTGGGTCTGGGGATTCAAGCCAGGCGGGCAGGATCAAAAGCCTCTCACCGATGAGGATCGGCTTGTAGTGCTGTTTCCAGGCTTCCATCCAGTTTTGATCCGCGATCTGTTTGTAGGTGGGAGTAGGCACAGGCGTGATCATCCCCAAATAGTAAAGTGACTCCTCTATTTTCTGGCGCGTCTCTTCGAGTTGATCGTTCACCTCCAAATACGCGCGGACCGTGATGGGACCAGTCGCCGTACCTTCATCCTCATCATTCACAAAGCGGACGCCTTGTTCGGTCATCACACCGTTCGGTGCAAAGCGCGCCAACACATCGGCAACGGATTCGGCGAGTTCGCCATCGACAGTCAAAGAAACTTCAAGCCAATTCATGTTCATCTCCAAATAAAATGTCCGACGGTTCGACCAAGCCAAACCGCGAATAGTCCAAGCATCACGTTTGCACCGACGTTTGCTACAGCGTTCATCACAAAGTCCTGCCTTATCAAATTGACCGTGTCATTACCAAAGGACGAGAAGGTGGTGAATCCGCCCAATACGCCAATGACTAAAAACGCACGCGACTCGTTCGAGAACGTGCCATATTTATCGCCGAATTGCGCCAGCAGACCAATAATGAAACAGCCAATAATATTGACCGCCAGTGTGCCGAATGGAAAGTCCATGCGATTTGCGGATTCTTGTACATATCCGCTCAATAAATAGCGCAACACCGAGCCGATAAATCCGCCCGCGCCGACGAGAAGAATGTTTGTCATAGTTCCTTTTGACGATGGACCATAGACCATGGACGATTGAAAATTCGTCCGCGGTCTATCGTCTGTCGTCCATCGTCATTTCTTTCTGTGCCCAGCGGATCAAATCCTTCTCCGCAAACAGCATGATGGGCAAGTCGTTAACATCAAAATATTTCATTTCCGAGATCTCATGTGACGGCTTGAACTCGCCGCCCGTTATTTTACACAGATATGTGATTCCAAGATGCGGAAATTCTCTTGCACTTGCCACTCGCAAAAGCCGAACCACTTCGATCTGCATCCCTGTCTCTTCTTGAAACTCACGGACAACCGCCTCAATGGGCTGTTCTCTGTATTCCAATGCCCCACCAGGAATCCCCCACTCATATTTGCGATAAGTGTGTTTGAAAAGCAAAACCCTGCCCTGTTCATCGAAGACCAACGAAGAGACGCCTGCATTGAATTTTGGCTGGGTCAGTCGTGTCACAAAGACATGCAGCCACATCGGCAGCAAGCGCCAAAGGCGAAATAGAGGTTTAAGCATAGGCGAGTCATTATAAACGACCACAGACGACAGACCGCGAACCGCCATTTACATAGCTGCCATCCGCGGTCAAAAAAATCGAGCGGACTATCTCCGCTCGATTCTGCATTCATCATTCTGCCTTCTGCAGTCCCTTACCCGCCCAAGGTCTCATTCAACCAATCGAGAAAGCCCTTCGCCTGCGGCTTGACTGTCGTGCCGAGGCTTTCAGCCAACTTCTCGAAGAGTTCCTTCTGTTCCTTGGTCAACTTGGTTGGGACCGCCACATTAACGATCACGATCTCATCACCACGTTGATTCTTATTGCGGACGTGCGGAACGCCCTTGCCTCTCACATGGAAAACTTTCCCAGGTTGAGTGCCAGAGGGAATCTTCAGTTTATCTTCGCCTTCCAAGGTTGGGATGGTCACTTCCGCACCCAAGACCGCCTGTGCAATATTGATATCGAGGTTCAGGATAACATCCTGATCGCGTCGCTTGAAATACTGATGCGGCTTGACATCCAGCACAAGAAATAGACTTCCCTGCGGACCGCCATTCTCACCCGGTGCCCCTTCCCCATTCAAGCGGATCTGAGTGCCAACGTCCACACCAGCGGGAATGGACACCTTCTTCTTGACCTTCTTGCGCTCCAAGCCTGCCCCACGACAAGTGGTGCAAGGAGAAGCAATCGTCTCACCACGCCCGCTACAGGTTGGGCATGGAGCCGTCTGCACCATCTGACCCAAAAAGGTCTGACGTACCTGACGTACTTCGCCTTGACCATTACAAGTCGTGCATCTTAATGGAGTTGTGCCCGGCTCGGCACCTTTGCCGCTACAACGCGAACAAGTCTCATCACGTGAGAACTCGATCTCTTTCTCAACACCGAAGACCGCTTCCTCAAAGGTAAGCGAAACTTGCATTTGTAGATCCCGCCCACGGCGCGGAGAGCGGCGCGAACGTCCACCTCCGGTGGAGAAGCCAAATCCATTAAATAGATCTTCAAAAATATCGCCAAAGCCAGAGAAGTCCTGATATCCCTGCCCACCAGCGCCGCTTACACCCGCCTTGCCGAAACGATCATAACGCGCACGCTTCTCAGAATCGGAAAGTACGCCATACGCCTCATTGAGTTCTTTGAACTTCTCTTCGGCATCGGGCTCTTTATTTACATCCGGGTGATATTTACGCGCGAGGTTGCGGAACGCGGCTTTGATCTCATCATCGCCAGCGCCCTTGCCCACGCCTAAAATATCGTAATAGTCTTGGTTTGACATAATTTTTATGTCATTGCGAGGGCGCTCTTGCCCTATGCCCGAGCAATCCCAAACTAATTATGAGATTGCTTCGTCGGGAAAAACACCCTCCTCGCAATGACGTTATTCCTTGACCTCACCATCCACCACATCAGGTCCCGCATCGGATGAAGGACCCGCTTCGCCCTCCGCCGACGGCTGCCCTTGTTCGTAGACACTGGCACCAATCTTTTGGATGGTCTGCCCCAAGGCTTCGACTGCGGCTTTGATCTTCTCTACATCTTCGCCTTTCGCCGCTTCCTTAACCTCGGCACTTTTCGCCTCAACCTCAGCCTTGATCTCCGCCGGAACCTTATCGCCCAAGTCGCGCAACGCCTTCTCACCCGCATAGACGGTGTTATCGGCATTGTTACGCGCTTCGATCAGGTCTTTGCGCTTGCGGTCTTCTTCGGCATGTGCCTCGGCATCCTTGCGCATCTTTTCGATTTCGGCTTCGTTCAAACCAGAAGAAGCAGTGATCGTAATGTGTTGAGATTTTCCAGTTGCCTTATCCTGCGCGCTGACTTTGAGAATGCCGTTGGCATCCACATCAAAGGTCACTTCGATCTGAGGAACCCCGCGCGGAGAAGGTGGAATGCCATCAAGGATGAATTTGCCCAGCGATTTATTATCGTTTGCCATCGGGCGCTCACCCTGCAAGACGTGAATTTCCACTTGAGTCTGGCTATCTGCCGCAGTCGAGAAGACCTGTGAACGGCGGGTCGGGATGGTCGTGTTGCGTTCGATCTGAGCCGTGGCAACGCCGCCGAGAGTTTCAATGGCGAGAGTCAGCGGAGTCACATCGAGCAAAAGGATGTCCTTCACTTCCCCACCGAGCACGCCACCCTGAATCGCCGCGCCGATCGCAACGACTTCATCAGGGTTCACGCCTTTGTGCGGGTCTTTGCCGAAGAACGCGCGTACACGGTCTTGGATGGCAGGCATACGGGTCATACCACCGACGAGCACAATTTCGTTGATATCGCCTGCGTTTAAAGTAGCATCTGCCAACGCCTGCTTGACCGGCGCAATCGTGCGGTCAACGAGGTCAGCAACCAACTGCTCGAACTTGGCGCGGGTCAGGGTCATCACCAAGTGCTTGGGACCGTTGGCATCCGCTGTCAAATAAGGCAGGTTGATCTCGGTCTGCATCACTGTGGAGAGTTCGATCTTCGCCTTTTCAGAAGCTTCCTTCAAACGCTGAAGCGCCTGACGGTCGTTATGCAGGTCAATGCCGTTGTCTTTCTTGAACTCAGCAATCAGATGATCCATGATTCGAAGATCAAAGTCATCACCGCCGAGGAAGGTATCGCCGCTTGTAGCTCTCACTTGGAACACGCCGTCGCCCACATCCAAAATGGATACGTCAAACGTACCACCGCCAAGGTCATACACGCAGATGACTTCGTTCTTCTTCTTGTCCAAGCCATATGCCAATGAAGAAGCTGTCGGTTCATTGATGATGCGCAGCACTTCCAAGCCTGCGATCTTGCCTGCGTCCTTGGTCGCGTTGCGTTGGGCATCATTGAAGTAAGCAGGCACAGTAATGACCGCCTGCGTAATGGTCTCACCTAAATACGCCTCAGCATCTGCCTTGATCTTTGCAAGGATCATCGCCGAAACTTCCGGCGCGGAATAATCCTTACCGCCGAGTTCCACGCGCACATCCCCATTTGCCGCTTCTTTTACGGCATAGGGTACACGCTTCTTTGTGCGTTCTACTTCCGCATCGTCAGCCTTGCGTCCCATAAAACGCTTCACCGAAAAGATCGTATTGGTCGGGTTGGTGATCGCCTGATTGCGCGCCACACGTCCCACCAAACGTTCATTATTTTTATTCATCGCCACCACAGAGGGAACCAAACGCTCCCCTTCCGCCGATGGGATCACGACCGGTTCGCCGCCTTGCATCACTGCCGCCACCGAGTTCGTCGTACCTAAGTCAATACCAATGATTTTTGCCATAATTTCTCCTATGAAATCGTCATTGCGAGGAGCGCTCTTGCTCTTTGCGACGAAGCAATCTACAACGTAACATGAGATTGCTTCGGGCGGAAGAACACCGCCCTCGCAATGACGGAAATTTCTTTTATTGCGCCACTCTTACCAACGCGGGTCTTACAACCCGTTCACCGATCACATAGCCGTTCTGCACTACATCGATCACATGCCCGCTTTCCACTTCGTCAGACGGTTCATGCGAGATGGCTTCATGGAAGTTCGGGTCGAACGCCACACCCTTCGCTTCGATGCGCTTGACGCCTTCCATATCCAGAATATTCTGGAACTTGCGCGCCACCAACTCAATGCCATTTGCCCAGGCATCGTCCGCGGGGCGGTTTTGCAAAGCGCGTTCAAGGTCATCAAGCACGGGCAACACCTTCTTCAAGATGTCACCCTTGGTCGAAGCCTTGAATGCCTCGTTATCCCGTTCCACGCGTTTGCGGAAGTTCTGGAAATCCGCCTGCGTCCGCGCCCAGCCATCTTTATATTCGACGACCTTGGATTCGGCTTCCTTCAACTGTTGGATCAACGCCTCACGCTCATCCGAAGGCTGCCCTTCCCCATTGGGCATTGTCTCGTCTGATGCTTGACCCTGTTCTTCTTGCTTATCCATTTCTTCTGTCATGTGTCTCACTCTCGTAGGTTCGATATTAGGTATTCGTTATTCGATTATCGAATATCGTTATTTACTCACCAGAAATATTATCGTTCACCAGATCGCTCAATAAGGCTGCCACAAATCTCACTGTGGGGATAGTTTTGGAATAAGCCATGCGCATGGGACCCAGCACGCCAAGCGCACCCGTCGCCATACCGGGGACGCCGTAGCGCGCAATCACCAGACTGCACTGACGCAGGTCATCATATTCACCTTCGCCGCCGATGAGCACCTGCAAAGCACCGACGTTGCTGTTGCTGGTAGTCTTGGTCAGCAAGTCTTGCAAGGTAGCGGGTTCTTCAAAAATTTTCAACGCCCGGCGCGGACCATCCAACTCAGAAAATTCAGGTTCACCGAGGACGTTGGTCAGACCATCGGTGTAGATTTCACCTGAGGCTTTATCGGTCATACGGCGCATGTCCTGCAAGATGAGCAGGAGGATATCCTGATCAAGCGGGTCGGGGCGAACTGTCAGCGCGGACATGGCTTGGGCGGTCTGACCAGCCAAAAGTCCGTTAAGACGCGTGGCGGTTCCGCTGAGTCGCTCCTGGGCAACAGGTTCCGCCAAGGTCAGAATTTGCTGCGACACTTCCCCGCCGAGCATCACCAGCACCATAAGCACTTGCCTGCCTTGAGTCGAAATCAATTCCACATGTTTGAACTTGGTTGATTCGACATGCGGTGCGGCAACGACCGAAACACCCTGCGATTGGGTTGCAAGAATAGACGCCGCAAGGGTCATCCACTGGTCGAGCTCGGGGCGCGATTGATAGAACTGGTGCGAGATGGTGTGCTGAACGGTTTCAGGCAATTCAGCACTATGCATCATCTCACTGACGAAATACCGATAGCCTTCTTCAGTTGGCACACGTCCTGCCGATGTATGCGGCTGTCGCAGGTAGCCCATCTCTGTCAGTGCCGCCATCTCGTTGCGAATGGTCGCGGATGACAAGTTGATGTGGTAATGCTCCGCCAGCCGCTTCGAGCCAATGGGCTGAGCGGTGTCGATGTAATCACGTATGATCAGCATCAGGAGGGTTTTCTGGCGTTCGGTGAGATGATTCATGTTCAAAATTTAGCACTCCCATTGCGAGAGTGCCAATTAATAATGGAATAATAATAACAGCGGGAAAATGATGCGTCAATAAGAGGAGTGTAAGAAAAGATATTAATACACAAATAAAGATAAAAGCTCTTGACAAAATAAAAACCTTATTTATAATTATTCTAAATTTGTAATAATTCCAAATAAGAGAGACTATGTCTACTATCACGACCCTAACCACTGCCCTACAGGAAGCCGGAATGCGCGTCACTCCGCAGCGGGTGGCGATCTGCGAACTCCTTGCCGCAAGCCATGAACACCCCACCGCAGCCATGATATATGATGAACTCAAGCCGCGCTTTCACTCGCTCAGCCTTGCCACGGTCTACAACACACTTGATACGCTGGTTGGTTTGGGTGTGGTGAATGTGCTGGGTCACGCAGGCGATGACAAGGTCCATTACGATGCGGACACGGAACCACATGTCAACCTGGCATGCATTTCCTGTTCACGTATCATCGATATTCCCAGCGAGCACGTCACTCATTTGGATTCTGAAATCACTGCGGCTTCGGGCTACAAACTGCTTGGTGCACGCGTTCTATACTACGGGCTCTGCCCCGCCTGCCAGAAGAAACAGGCAAAACTGAAGAGGCAATGATGAATCAATTACCCAAGACCGAAACCCGCTGTACTGAAATTTTCTCCGATACCCTGCGCGGATATGCCGGTATTCAGGAAGTCGAGTACGACTATACCAATGGAAATTTAAAAGCAGTCTTTGACCCTCATAAGATCAGTAGCGAACGCGCGCTGGAAGTTGTGCAGCATGCAGGACGCGAGGCTTCCATGCGAGTGGCGCAGTGCGCCGCCAAACGCGAACGCGGCGAAGAAGCCTGTGCCCAATGTGTCGGGGAACTCGCTGAACAACTCGCAAAACAATATGAATCCGCTGCCACCCTGCCAACGGCAACATTCCGCAAGAACACGCTTGAAGTGAAGCTGGAAACATCCAACCTGTTGAGCAGCGAAGATAACAAAGTAGAAGCGTCATTTTTGAATCAAAACGAGGCAGCAAAAAAACCTGTGGCAATTCCCATCGAAAGAATCGAAATTGCATTTACAGTCATCAATGCGATCACCGCGTTGACAGCATTCATTGGCGCAGGGCTTGCCTGGCATCCCTCACTTATCTTTGGCTTGTACTTTGTTTCATACACCACTGGTGGATGGTTCGGTTTAATGGCAAGCATTAAAGCATTAAAAGAAAAGACCCTCAATGTAGATCTGCTGATGATCCTTGCGGCACTGGGCGCAGCGGCAATTGGTCAGCCTGCCGAAGGTGCCATGCTGCTTTTCTTATTCTCGCTTTCGAACACTCTGCAAACATATGCGATGGACCGCAGCCGCAAAGCCATTGAAAAATTGCTCGACCTGCGACCGGCTCAAGCAACGGTACGACGCGGTTCGCGTTTGGTGACACTACCCATCGAACAACTCACCCTCGGAGATATTGTGCTTGTACGCCCTGGTGAACGCTTCCCCATCGATGGTGAAGTGCTATCCGGCATATCCGATGTTGACCAAGCCACCATCACCGGCGAGTCGATGCCGGTGCATAAACAGGAAAACGATCTGGTCTTCGCAGGCACCGTCAATGGGACTGGCTCGCTCGAAATCCGCGTGACGCGGCTAGCCAAAGATACCACCCTGGCTCGCATCGTAAAGATGGTGGAAGAGGCGCAATCTACTAAAGCCAACACCCAACAAATGCTCGACACCTTTGAACAACGCTATGCCATCTTTGTACTGGCTGCAGCAGTGTTATTAATCTTTGTACCGTGGTTGATCCTCGGTCATAGCTTCCAACCCACTTTCTACCGTGCCATGACCTGGCTCGTGGTCGCTTCGCCATGCGCCTTGGTCATCTCCACGCCTGCGAGCATCCTTTCTGCCATCGCTAACGGCGCGCGCAATGGCGTGCTCTTCAAAGGCGGCGTTCATCTTGAAAAGACCGCCACACTCAAGGTGCTGGCGTTCGATAAGACTGGCACACTCACCAGCGGCAAACCCGCCCTGTCTGGTTTGTTCTCTTTCAGTGAAACAAAAGAAGAGGATATCCTGCGCCTCGTTGCCGCATTGGAATCACGTTCCGAACATCCGTTGGCAAGGGCGATTGTACAAGCAGCTCATTCCCGTGACTTGAACCTGCCTTCATCCATGGAGTTTCGCGCCATCCCCGGGCAAGGCGTAGAAGGAGTGGTTGAATCCCGTCATCTTTTGATCGGCAATGAGCGAATGTACCAGGAACGAAGCATTCGTATCCCGGTTAACATTATGAACAAAGCCAGTGAAATGCATGATGAGGGTCAGACAGCGATGTTCGTCTACGATATGAGATCGCAAACATTTCTCGGTCTGCTTGGCGTAGCTGACACCCTGCGTGAAGATGCTGTGGAAATGATCAAGGCTCTCAAAGCTATAGGCATTGAGCATATCGTCATGCTGACGGGTGATAATGCAAAAGTCGCTTCCAAGATAGCTGCACGCGCCGGTGTGGACGAATTCCACGCAGATTTACTTCCGCAAGATAAGGTCACAGTGTTGAAGTCGCTTCAGCGGAAGTACGGTCCGGTGGCAATGGTCGGCGATGGCGTAAATGACGCTCCATCCCTAGCTACCGCAGATATTGGCATTGCCATGGGCGGCGCAGGTACAGATGTTGCCATTGAAACCGCAGATGTCGTTTTAATGTCTGATGACTTGCGCAAAATCCCATTTTCGATCGGGCTGGCAAGGCAGGCACGCAAAGTCGTTTGGCAAAACCTGACTTTTGCCATGTGCGTGATCGTACTGTTAGTGGCTGGTGCTTTTGGCGCTGAGTTGGCACTTCCACTTGGCGTAGTGGGTCATGAAGGCAGCACCGGGCTGGTAGTACTTAATGGGTTGAGATTATTGGGATACAAGTAGTCTGAAAGAAGAAAAAACAAAAGAGCGCCCAAGTTTTACTTGGGCGCTCTTTTGTTTAATACGGCTGGTTAGGGCGTCGGCGGAGCGGGTCGCCAGGCGGGGTGGAAATCCTGTTCGGGGTCAGTTGAAAGGCGCACCCTATCACCACCGGAAAGGGTCATAAAAAACACATCCATGTTCCTATCATCGCCTACACTTTCATACGCTAGGTAAAAACCATCAGGCGAGAAATCAATATTTTCGATATAGGTCAGGTTGAACGGAAGTTTCAATCCCTGCTCGCTGGAACGATCCGTGGAAGATGTTCTCATCAAGTATGGATTACAGAACGTCTTGGCACAGCGTTGATTGAAGATAATGAGATCGTCCTTGGGTGACCAAACAGGAAGATAATCGTTATAAGCCAACCCACTTCGAATGATCTGGATAGGCTCAGTACCATCGGCATTGATCATCCATATTTGATAGACACCGATCCGTTTGACGACATAAATGATCTTTGAACTATCCGGCGACCAGGCAGGCATACGTGATTCAACCAGAGCTGCACCTTTAGTTACCTGAGTCACGGAAGTGGGATCATCCGGATTGATAGTGAAAATTTCAAGCTTGCCAGTGCGCATCGTAGCAAAAGCAATAGATTTGCCATCAGGCGACCAGGCAGGGTCAAAGTTTCCGCCTGGTGAAGCATCAAGTGTTGTTAAACCTGTTCCATCCGCATTGATGATGTAAAGACTGGTATTGAAATAAATCTCTTCATTGCCAGGGCAAGGGGAAATGAACACCATACGCTGCCCATCCGGCGACCAGGAAGGCTGGCATGCACCGTTTGGCATATTTGTGATCTGAAATGCGTTTTCACCTTTCAGGTCTGCCAAAAAGATCTGCGAATCGCCAGTACGCGCAGAAGCAAATGCGATCTGCCCGGCACCGCCACCCAAAAGGACCGTAGGATCTTGTTCTTCAGTGTTACTTGTGTCCGGCGTATCAGTCGTGCCGGGGAGAGGTGTCGGCGTAAAGGTTGAAGTATTGGTTGGCTTGGGTCGAGGAGTAGAAGTGAACGTTGCCTCCGGAGTGAACGTAAAAGTTGGAGGAACAGTCTGTGTAGGCAAAGGAGTGGGGCTGGGGGTGTATGTGGCAGTAGAGCCAATAAACGGAACCATTGCACGCACATCTGCAGGGAAGGCATCTGGGGCTAGAAATAAACCTACACCGAGTGCCACCAGAAACAACAAGGCAGTGAAAAATCCAAAACGGACTAACGCCGTACGGCGTTTCCGTTCGCGTTCCTTCTGTCGCTTTAATGGAGAGACAAAGGGCTGATCTTCATGCGAATTAGCAGAAACAGCCGGAACCGGACCCACCAAGGCTTTGCGGTCCTTCTTGCCATCCACAGGTAAGCCTTCTTCAACCACGGTTTTCTGACGTTCACGAGATGGCACTTCAAGGACTTCGGGGGGAGGCGGAACAACCTTGTATGAGCCGGGCGCCTGCTGAGTCAGTGACTTGGAAGCAAGCAATCCAGCCTTGAACTGCTCAGCCGTTTGAAACCGGTCACTTGGATCCACTGACATGGCTTTCTCGATAGTGGCTGCGAGTTTACGGGAGATTTTTGAATTTCGTTTTCGCAGAGGAGTCAGCTGAGCATTATCCATCGCACGCGCGAGACCGTCTTCCGGGATGACACCAGTCAGTGCGGCATACAAGGTTGCGCCGAGGGAGTAAATGTCTGTTCGTGGGTCGGTTCGTGCAGTACCGTATTGTTCAGGAGGGGAATAACCAGGCGTCATGGCGCGCGCGCCGGTGGTGGTTGCCTGGCTGGCACTTTGATAAACCTTGGCTAAACCAAAGTCCACCAGATAGATGTGACCATCTGGCGCAATCTTGACATTACCAGGCTTGATATCGCGATGCAAAATGGGCGGCTTGCGAGTATGCAAGTACGCCAGCGCGTCGCACATGGAAGCGCCGATATGAACCGCGTCCTCTTCATCAAGCATTCCGATACGTTCCATGCGATAACGAAGGTCTTCGCCTTCGATAAAGTCCATGACAAGGTATTGCCCAGTATCACCCAAGACAAAGTGGTCTGAAACGCGCGGCAAATTTGGGTGGCGTAGGTTCGCAAGGATGACCGCCTCAAGACGAAACTGACGGGCATACTCATCCGTTGTGAACAAATTTTCCTTGAGCGCCACTGCCACACCAAGGTTCTCATCGATGGCTCGATACACCGAACCCATCCCCCCCTGCCCAAGGATGTCTACCACGCGATAGCGATTATGTATTAGGGTGCCTTTATCCAGCGTCATTGAAATCCATTTGCCTGTATTAGTTAAATTTCACAGCATGTTTGCTGAGTGATAACAAAACCATTTCTGTATTTCTATTGGATGGTGCGCATTATATCAGATGGAAGATATCCTTGAAGCCGGTGTAGCTAAATTGAAATGTTGGAAAACCCAGGGGGCACCGCCCGAAACCCACCAGCCAACCAGGGTATAACGCAGGAATCGCAGAGAATAAACCAACGCCCCATCGCCGCGTGGGAAGACTGCTCCCAACACCTGCCAGAACAGAATGACACCGATCAAACCGACGCCATATCGAAGCGCGCGTTTCCATGCCGGACCGTCAGCTGAGTAGCCGCCCCGAAAATGTGTCCACGCTGCGCCCACCGCCAGACCAAAGAAAGTCCCGGCTGAGGTGAAGGTCGCGCTTGGGTCCACAGGCTCTGGCGCAATGCCTGAAAGAAGCGCGTTCGTCATCCAAGTTTCAGGGACTTGATATCCGCTGCGCAAACCAGTTACGATCATTCCAATAATTACCATGACCATTGCCGTCAAAAATGAAATGCCAACTTGTTGGCTGAAGGACTTACCTGCCAGCCAATTAACAGCAACATCCCAGTACCGGGAATATGCCCACAACAGAATGCCGCCCAACAGCCAACCCAAGAGTACATCATGCGGGAAATGCGCGCCAAGCACCAGCCGTGAAAAGCCGATCATAAGAATCAGGAACACGCAAACAACGGTAACCCAAGTCCGTTTTTGATACAGAGCAATGATGCCCCATACACTCATGGCATGCTGCGCATGACCGGAAGGCACGCCAAAGGACGTTTCGGGCCATAAAGGTTGAACGTGCGAACTAGCCCAATAGGGACGTGGTCCTGCCATGCCAACCTTGCCGATGAAATTAATAAAATTACTGACGACCAGAATTAAACCAATCCGAATACCAAGTGCGGAGTCAACACTCCAAAAAATGAGAGGTAATACGAGAAAAAAGAATTCTTCTGTGCCAAGCTGGCTGAAGAATTTCATTACTGGGATCGTTCCGCTCCCAAACCTTTGAAGCGCGATTATAAGAGCGACACCATAATCGATCAGGGATTGCATACAGTCCTCCAGTGGGGTTTTTGTAGCGTTATGATTGACGTAACAAACGCTCTCATTGTACACTCAAAGAATGGAAAAGACACCACGCTGGTGGGATGCCCCCTCTGCGGTTCTCTTATTTGCAGCAACACTTTTTTCGGGATGGCGCTTGCAATCCACTGCCTGGGTGGATGGGCTTGGGCATGTGCGCAATGTCGCGATCCTGGGTTTGTTGGTTGGGCTGGCACTGGGGCAAAGTCAATTTCAAAAACGTAATATCAGCCTTTTATCCGTCGGATATATGCTGGTGTTTTTTATCTGGCAATGGTTAGGAGTGATCGAATTTACTGCGGAACAAACTTATCTTGGAGATAAGTTGTTGATCCTTTTCGGGAGACTGCTCACGGATCTGGGAGAGTTCTTTTCCGGCAGACCTGTGGAAAACCAATTGCTTGTGATCGCTCTGCTAAGTATCCCCTATTGGATAGCCAGCCTTTTCAGCGGGTATCAACTAACGCGACATGCCAATTATCTGGCGGCAATCCTGCCGGGCGGCATTTTGATGCTGTTTGTGACCATCTATCATTTCACTTCAAAAGACTATACATGGATGTTCGGTGTCTATCTGTTTCTTGCCCTCATACTTTTGGGTAGGCAGAAATTCCTATTCGATAAAAAGAAATGGATCAAAGAACGGGTACAGGTTTCAAGTGACAGCAGCCTGGACCTAAATAACACAAGCCTGGTCATTGCAGCGGTGTTGATCATGTTCTCCTGGGGCATTCCCTTTATCTTCGCCTCTAATGTGAGCATGAAGGAAGCCTGGCACAAAACCACCCAGGGCTGGTTCGCAGGGGAACCCTTCGAGAATCTGTTCGACTCCGTTAAAAAAGAAAAGAAGCCGCAACCCAGGAACTTTCAGACCGAATTATTCCTGGGTAATCAGGCGGTGATGAGCGATCTGGTGGTTTTCCTTGTGTATGCCCCTTCCAGTGCAATGGACTTCCCGCGATTGTATTGGCGTGGACAGATCTATGATCACTACGAAAATGACCGTTGGCAGACCACAGCCCAAAACGAGACCCTGCACCTCGCCACCAATGGCGACCTGACCATCCCTGACACAGAAAACCGTGCCCGAGCCAGCTTCACGTTTGATATCTACTCGGAAGGGCAAACCATCCTGTATTCCGCGGCTCAGCCCATTCAGGTAAATCACAACGTCATTGTGTTGTATTCCGGAGTGACCGATAACCTCGAAATGATGGATGTGATGGCGTTTCGCGCCGCGCCCAGTCTGGAAGCCGGCGACCTGTACCGAGTGGGCGCCGAGATCGCAAACCCGACCATTCTTGAATTGCAGGCAACAGGACAGAATTACCCGGATTGGGTCAAACAAAAATACCTTCAATTACCCAATGATTTTTCGGTACGTATTCGGGCGCTCGCAAACGAGATCACAGCCAAATACGATAACCCATACGACAAAGCCGCAGCCATTACAAACTATCTACGCTCAGAGATCCGCTATACACCGGGAATTACCTTTCCATCCGGTGAAGATGTAGATCCATTGGAATACTTCCTTTTCGATACGAAACAGGGCTTCTGTAATTACTACGCCTCGACGGAAGTGTTAATGCTGCGCTCGATCGGCATCCCAGCACGCCTCGCGGTGGGATATGCCCAAGGCGAGCCCAATTTGCAAAACAGTGTATACACTGTACGCGAACGTGACTTGCACGCTTGGCCCGAAGTGTATTTCCCCGGCTATGGCTGGGTCGAATTTGAACCAACTGGAAATCAGCAACCGCTCGAACGTCCGCTGGAACGTGAAGCCCGCCCCACAGTTGCCAGCGCACCCTTTGTTCCAACTCCGCGCATCGAGCTATTGGAAGAAGAGCCTCCCACCCCAGCAGTGGATGAATCCGGCAACACTTCCGTTTTTACGCCTGTTCTGATCCGTTGGTCTCTCACCCTTGCAGGTTTTGCCCTCTGTGTCCTTACACTTGCATTTCTTAAGCGGCGGTTTGCGCCAAATACATCTGTGGCAGTCATCCTAAAGAATGGCGTCGAACGCAGTGGCTTCCGTATCCCAAGTTGGCTGCAAGGCTGGTTTGCCTTTGCAGCATTATCCCCCATCGAACGTCATTTCCAAAGCATTAACTTTAGCTTGCGTTGGATGAAAAGGCCACAACCGATTTATGTCACAGCCGCAGAACGCGCCATGCTCCTGCAAAAACTTCTGCCAGACGCCAGATCGTCTATTGAAGTTTTGCTGCGTGAACATCAAGCAGCAATGTTCACCTCACATGGCGGAGATGCGGTCAATGCGCGCCGCGCTGCACGAAATATTATTTACAAAACCCTGTCAGCGCGTCTAAAATTCTTCATATTGGGATACAATTAGGTTTACATGCTAAACCTGCTTTTGGTATCCAAATATGAACTCTGAAAACACCCGACCCAGAACCGTGCATGATCAGCTACTTACTTTAAGCGCCCTTACGGGGAAGATCAACAACGACCTGGTATCTCAAAAACTAAAAATCTCCAAGGATACATCTGAAAACCTGCAGTACCTGCAAACAACATTGGAGCAGGTCAGTGGGAAAATTGAGGTATTTCAACGCGAACACAGCAACATGCTGGCTCTCGTTGAAACCGGACAGGTCATCAATTCATCGCTGGAGCTGGATGAAGTTCTGCGTATCGTGATGGACAACATCGTGCGCCTCTCCAAAGCAGAGCGCGGCTTTTTGATGCTGCGGAACGAACAGGGCGAAATGACCGCCCGCATTGCCCGTAACTGGGAAATGGAATCGATCAACTCCTCAGAGAAGAACGTCAGCAGCACGGTCGTGCAGCGTGTGATCGACACGGGTGAATCAGTTGTCACAACCAATGCACAGGAAGATAAACGCTTTGTAGGGCAGGAAAGCATCGTCGCCTTCAACCTGCGTTCCATTCTTTGTGTTCCCCTCAAAGTCAAAAACGAACTCATCGGCGTCATCTACGCAGATAACCGCATCCGCGCCGGAATTTTCACCGACACCGAAAAAGAACTGCTTGAGGCCTTCGCCAACCAAGCCGCCGTTGCCATCGACAATGCCCGCCTCTTCTCCTCGCTCAAAGGCACCCTTGAAGAAGTGACCGCGCTCAAGAACCTGATGGATAATGTTTTCGCATCCATCGCCAGCGGCGTCATTACAGCGGATATTCAAGATACGATCACCCTCGCCAACCGCGCCGCAGAAACCATCCTCGGCTCTGCTACACAGGACATCATCGGTCATCAACTTAACGAAGCTTTGGCAGCTGTTTCCGGTGAGCTGGCGCCGCATCTGACAGAAGTACGCCGTACCGACAAACCCATTGTAGATCTTGAGATCAGCCACAACTCCCCCAAACGCGGCAATGTAGATTGGCGCTTAAACCTCTCCCCACTCAAGGACGCGGGGCAAAAAACTCAAGGCGTGGCGATCGTTCTGGATGACCTGACAGAACGAAAGAAGTTGGAAGCGCAGCGCCGTCTGTTCGAGCGCATGGTCTCCCCCGCCGTCATCGAACAACTCGACCCAAATGGTTTACAGCTTGGCGGTAAACGCACTGAGATCACCGCACTTTTTGCCGACATCCGCGGGTTCACTACATATAGCGAACACCTCGCCCCCGAAAAATTGGTTAGCATCCTCAACCTGTATCTTGCTGCCATGGCAGATGCAGTGCTGGCGCAGGAAGGCACTGTGGATAAGTTCATGGGAGACGCCATCATGGCATGGTTCAATGCGCCCATCCCCCAACCCGACCACACCCTGCGGGCTGTAAAGACAGCGATCGCCATTCGCGAATCGATCGAGAGTCTCTACAAGGAACTTGCGCCAGATTCTCACCTTTCCTTCGGTGTAGGCATTCACTTTGGCGATGCCGTACTTGGTTTGATCGGCACTGAGAAACGCCTGGAATACACCGCCATCAGTGACACGGTCAACACAGCCAAGCGCGTTCAAGAAAATTCCGGCAAGAATCAGATCCTGATCAGCCGCGAAGCGTATGAACGTGTGAAGAAACAAGTGGAAGCGAAACCAGTTGCCGAAATGACTGTGAAGGGCAGGTCAAAACCAGTGGAAGTATTGGAAGTGTTGAATTTGAAGTAAATGTAGCTCTTTGCCTTGCGATCAAACAGAAAAAGGGTTTTTCAAAACGACAAATTTTGAAAAACCCTTTTATTATTTAAGACCCGGACAACTCCACGAACCTGACCAGACTTTCCATTCCCTTTTCGATCGGTTCCGTTTCGATGTACTCCCCCAGTGTATGCGCCCCGCCTCCGGCGGTGATCCCCAACACCACAGCGGGAATGTTTTTACTCAAAGGAATATTAGCATCGGTGGAGCCTGTCGTAAGAACAGCTTCTACGCCCTGCTCCAGCAAACAACTCACCGCGGCTTTAACCAACGGGTGTTCCGCAGGAATCTCTCCAGCCGGGCGTTCACCGATGATCTCTGCTTGAATCCTCACCCCTTCGTGATTCCAATGCAAGATGATCTCCTCCACTTGCGAGACCAATTTTGCAAGCGCCGCAGGATCTTCGGAGCGCAGATCCAATTCACACTTGGATTCTGCTGCAAGCACATTGACTCCCGTACCACCCTGAATGGTGCCGATATTCATCGTTGTGCGCGGCTCACGCGGCAGACGGATCTGCGTCAACTGTGTGATAAGCGCAGCAAGTTCATGCACGGCGGAAGGCTGACCATAGTCGGACCAGGAATGTCCACCGCGGGTCTTTGCTGCAATACGGTAGCGCCGTACGCCAATGGCACGATGATAGACATGCCCAAGTGCTAGACCCTCCAGCACCAAATACCCGATCACATCGGTGCCAAAACGCTCCACCACTCCGCGCATCCCACGCAGATCGCCGAGCCCCTCCTCGCCCACATTTGCCGCGAACCAAACATCATGCTTCAATTCGATCTTGCGTTCACGCAACGCCCACAGGATGCCAAATAAGGCTGCAACGCCAATGGAATTATCACCAATACCCGGACCAAAGACCTTGCCAGCTTCTTCCTTAACGTGGAGCTTGGTACCCGCTGGAAACACCGTATCCAAATGAGCAGACACGATCAACGCTTTTGCCTTTTTCGTCTTCCCCGGCAACCGCGCATAGACGTTCCCCAGTGAATCCATGGAAACATCTTCCAGTTTTTCTTGAATGAACAACCCGCGCACGAATTCCCCGCGCGGTCCCTCCGCAAAGGTGGGTGCCGGAATCTGCTGGATCTGAATGGCAAGGTCAAGGAGCTTTTGAGATAGGGTCATTGTGCCTTAATCGTAAATCAAAAATTGGAATTCGAAAATACTAGATTTCTCGTGCCATTTCTTTCAAAGCATGCAGACGGGCATCCGCCAGACCAGGCATGCCATCTAACGGCGAAAAGGGTCCCGTGCCTTCGATCTTCAACGAAGCCGAGACGTTCCCATGCAAAGCCGCCATCAATGGGTCATTCGTACGTTGAAGCCCTGCAAGAAAACCGCCGCAAAAAGCGTCGCCAGCTCCAGTTGGGTCAACGAGGCGGGCAGGATATGCAGGAATTTCATACCGTTTCTTTTCCGATGAAATATACAGCAATTGCCCAATCGCGCCACGTTTGATAATAATGATCTCCGGTCCATATTCGCTGATGCGTTGAGCCATCTCCCACAAGTCATTGCTCTCACCCCAAAACAGGGACCGCATTTCCTCTTCAGAGGGGAGAAACGCCGTTAAGCCGCTAAGCACAACGCGCAGTTCACGCCAAAATGCGGGCTTCATATACCCGGGTGCAGGGTCCAGGCTGACGGTCTGGTTTGAACCGCCTTTTAAAAGGTTAACCATCTGGCTTTGGCTGGTAAAGTCAAAGGGACATAGATGCACATAAGCGATATCCCGATATGTTTTAGGCACAAAACGCGCCGCAGGTGAAAGCGGATCAATCTCTCGCAGGTCTTTCACTGTGCCATCTTGTGGATGGTAGCCCAGCAACGACTTTGGGAATGTCATTTGACGGCGGGCAAAATGAGAAACGGCATTGGTGCTGCTGCGCTCATTTACATCTGTATAAGCGATGAATGTACGCAGGTCTGCCTGATTACTTTCAGGGTCAAAGTAAATGCCCTGAGTATCAAAACCGCGTTCATTCAGGTCTTCCAGCCACTCACGCGGATATGCCTGATTCACCCTTGAGATCAATGCCACCGACGCATCCCATACAGCAAGCCCGCCAAGTGCATATAAGAGGTTCCCGCCCGGAGAATCCAGCCGGGGACCTCCAGACGGGGGCAGAAGATATTCGCGGGATAGTTTCCCAGCAATGGCAAAAATGGGTGTCATGGGTGTCAGTATAAAAGAGCGGTTATTTCTTCATCCATGCCGGTTTTTTTGCCGCCACTTTTTTGAATACAGGGCAATCCTTTTGATGCGCCCCTGGCAAATATCCCGTGGACATAAGAAACTCGTTCACGATCTCACCGCCGGTGAATACGAAGGTCTTGCGGAACAACTTTGTCCATTCCTCTTTTGTGAGCGGATGATTTTTATCCAACCAGTTTTTGAACGAGCCGTGTTCTTTCTGCAATTCAAGGATCTTTTGCGCGTTTACTATGGCGGCATTAACTTTCAATTTATTGCGGATAATGCCTTCATCGTTCAAGAGTCTTTCTCTGTCGGTCTCAGTGTAACTGGCAACTTTCTTGATATTGAATTTATGGAATGCCTTGCGGAAGTTCTGTGCCCGTTTCAGGATCAATATCCATGACAACCCAGCCTGATTGATCTCTAGCACCAGCCGCTCGAATAGTTCGTTATCATCGTCAATAGGGAAACCATATTGAGTATCATGATATTCCCGGTTGAAGGTATCCTCGGGGTGGGAATTGCAGTAGTCACAGTAGGTTGTCATAATTCGATCTCCATAATTGGTAAAACACGATCGTCGCCAAGCAAGTCGGAATGATGTTCGCCAACCGTCTTTGCCCCCATTTTTTCATAAAAAGTTCGGGCATTCGGGTCTGCATAAATCCTCAAAGTATGAATGTTGAGAATTTTACATCTCTCCAGAATATGTTCAAACAGTCGCCTGCCAATCCCTTTGCCAATATACTCAGGCAAGACCCAAAGGTGACCCAACTCATAACCTTCTTCAATCCGGCTCAAAGCACCGAAGGCAATTGGCTTTCCTTTGTCCATCATCATCCAGACTTCGTTGGAAGCAATGTAGTCTGCAGTGATCGTCAACTGCGGGGTCCAAAATTGGATCCATGTTTCTGGATAATTCCAATATCGCTTGGCTGAAATGGCGATCTCAGTCAATTCATTGGCATGTTGGGGTTGCGCCGGGATAATTAAAATTTTAACCTACCACCCGAACCTCTCGCGGCATATCGGAGAGACTCTCTGCTCCATTCGTTGTAATGACCAAATTATCTTCGATCCGCACTCCATTACGATCAGGAAGGTAAATGCCCGGTTCGACGGTGAATGCCATACCCGGTTCGAGGATCTGCATATTATCGCCGCGCATGTAGGGAGCTTCGTGTCCTTCCATGCCAATGCCATGACCGGTGCGGTGCGTAAAGTATTTTCCATACCCGGCGCTTTCAATGACAGCACGCGCTGCTATGTCCACAGCAGCGCAAGGGACTCCCGGTTTAGCGGCGGCACGACCGGCAGCGTTCGCTTCTTGCACGACCTTGTGTATCTTCTGACATTCCGCATCCACCTCCCCTACTGCGAAGGTGCGCGTCAGGTCTGAGATATAGCCATCGTATGCGGCGCCCCAATCGACGACGAGCAGGTCGCCAACCTGCAATTTTCTATCCGATGGGGAAGCATGCGGATTCGCTGAGTTGGGTCCGGCAGAGATAATGGGTGCGAAAGGCAATTCAGGCTCTGAGCCCTGCTTCAACAACTGCATGACCAATTCCGATGCGACCTCTCGTTCGGTCATGCCAATTTTGATCTGTGGAATGGTCGCCTCCAATGCGTCTTGGGCGATCTTCACTGCCTTACGCATGGCATCCACTTCGGCTTTATCTTTGCGCAAGCGCAGGTCGGCAAGCACATCGCTCGCGTCGGGAAATTCCGCTTCGGGCGCGCCGGATTTTACATGGCGGAACTCCAGCAAACGCAATTGACGCGGCTCAACGCCGATACGCTTCCCATCCACGCCGAGCGCTTGAGCTGCTTTTCTGAAGGCATCGTCCCACTCTGCAGGATTCTCACCATAAGAAATGCCTTGAACCTTGTAAGGGAATAAGTCCACTTTGGGGAGTTCAAGCTCGGGAAGCACCAACACGGGGTCTTTACCGGGAGCAACAAACAAAACCACCGGGCGTTCCATCAGGTGGAAGGTCAACCCAGTGAGATATTTCAGCGTAGGACCCGGATTCAGAATAACAGCATCCAGGTTCGAGGCTTGTAATGAAGCGGTGAGTTTTTCGAGACGGGAACGAGGCACGAGAGTCTCCTATTTCTGTTTATGTTTGGCTTTTGAGAAGAGGTACGAACCCCAATCCACAACGATGGGAAAATAGGTTTCCAAGGCAACGGCAAAATTAAACCACCAAGGAATGACCAACTTACGACGCGGACGTTTGGCAACATCGATGACCCGGCGGGCAACATAGCTAGATGTGAGCCGTCCGCCTAGGCTGGCACGAACTGAATGATATGCCGAATTTTTACCAACATGCGAACCAAACTCGGTCGCCGCAGGACCCGGGTAAATACCGCTAACCTTGATACCCAACGGGGCAACTTCACGACGGATGGAATTATTGAAGGCTTTGAGCCCAAATTTACTGGCAGAGTAGCTGGCGATCAATGGCGGTGAAATAAGTCCTGCCACCGAGATCATGTTGATGATATGCCCCTCGCGGCGCGCGATCATGTGTGGAAGGACAGTACGAGTCACACGCATGGTACCGATCAAGTTAACCTTGATCAGCAGATCGATATCACGTTCGGGGGTGTGTTCTTCGAACCAACCCACACGCCCGATGCCCGCATTATTGAAAAGAATGTCGATGCGGTCATACAGGTCAACGGCGGTCTGGATCATGGTATCCACCTCATCCGGGTTGACGATATCGACGGGAACGGCGATGGCTTCGCCACCCGCATCCTGGATCTTTGCGGCGAGTTCCCGCAGGCGGTCTATGCGTCGGGCGGCAAGCACGACTTTGCAGCCTTCTTTTGCGAACATCCAGGCGGCATCTTCGCCGAAGCCGGAGGATGCGCCCGTGATGAGTACAACTTTGTCTTTGAGCGGGATAGGGATAAGGTTCATGGAGGGGTTATTGTAAAACGAAAAATGAAATTGGTGAAATCACAAGTCGATTGCGTAAAAGACCGCCGACAGCGGACGGTGGTCTGCGGTCGGCGGTCAAAAATTCAAGCTTGTTTATTATTCTTCGCCCTGCTCATCTGGACGTTTGCGCGGCTTGGGCGGTTCACTGATCTTTTGTTTGCCTAGCGCAATTTCCAAAACATCATCCATGTGTTTGACGGGCACGATCTTCATTTCGGATTTCGCTGTCTTGGGCAGATCCACCAAATCCTTGAGATTCTTTTCGGGGAGAATGACCGTTCGCAACCCGGCACGATGAGCGGCGAGGACTTTTTCGCGCACGCCGCCGATGGGCAGGACACGTCCGCGCAGGGTGATCTCGCCGGTCATGCCAACATGCTTGAGCACGGGGCGACCCGTGAGCGCGGAGATGATGGCACTTGCCATCGTAATGCCTGCAGAAGGTCCATCTTTCGGAATACCGCCCTCAGGCATGTGGATGTGAATGTCCATGCGTTCAAAGACATCGGTATCGATCTTGAGCGCAGCAGAACGCGACTTGATGTAGGTCATCGCGGCTTGCGCGGATTCCTGCATCACCTCCCCCATCTGACCGGTCATCTGCAAGCCGCCTTTGCCTTCAATGATAGCAACTTCCACCGCCATGATCTCGCCGCCGGTTTCTGTCCATGCCAGGCTGGTAGCGACGCCCACTTCGTCTGTCCGCTCGGCTTCGGATGGGAAGACTTGCTGAGGACCTAATAATTTCTCGATGCCCTCACCCACAATGGCGGTGGGGTATTTCTTCCCTTCCGCTTTCAGGCGTGCGACCTTGCGACAAATGCGGTTGATCTCGCGCTCCAGTCCGCGCACACCGGCTTCATAGGTGTACTCGCGGATAACACGTTGCATGGCAGACGCTTCGAAAGTCAGCCCGAGTTCGTCGATGCCATTTTCTTCGATCTGGCGGGGAATGAGATAACGGTTGGCAATCTCAACTTTTTCTTCTTCGATATAACCGGGGAACTCAATCACTTCCATGCGGTCGAGCAAGGGCGCGGGGATGTTTCCCAGCGAGTTCGCAGTGGTCACGAACATGACCTTTGAAAGGTCGAAAGGCAGTTCGAGGTAGTGATCGCTAAAGGCGTAGTTCTGTTCCGGGTCGAGCACTTCAAGCATCGCCGAGGCAGGATCGCCGCGGAAGTCCGAATACAGCTTATCAATTTCATCTAACATGAACAACGGATTGGATGTGCCCGCCCGCTTCATCGTCTGAATGATGCGACCCGGCAATGCACCAATGTACGTGCGACGATGTCCGCGGATTTCGGCTTCATCACGTACGCCACCCAACGAGACACGCACGAACTTGCGCCCAAGCGCATCCGCAATGGAACGACCCAGCGAAGTCTTGCCCACGCCGGGAGGTCCGACGAAACACAGAATCGGCTGACGTTCTTTCTTCGGCTTGAGCGAACGCACCGCAATATATTCGAGGATGCGTTCCTTGGCTTTCTTCAAGCCAAAATGATCGCGGTCTAAAATCTTCGCTGCGTTCTTTACATCCAAATTATCCGCCGTGGAATTCGCCCAAGGCAGGTCAAGGATCCAATCAATGTAGGTGCGGATGATGCCCACTTCAGGCGCCATCGGCGGCATCTGGTTGAGGCGTTCCACTTCTTTCATCGCCACCTTGCGGACTTCATCCGGCAGGGTCGCGGTTTCAACACGTTTTTTCAGATCGACAGAATCGCGGGTGAAGATATCGCCTTCACCCAACTCGGTTTGAATCTGCTTCATCTGTTCGCGCAGGTAATACTCGCGCTGACTCTTGTCCACTTCGTTTTGCACGCGAGTGTGGATCTCATCTTCGAGTTCGAGCACGTCCACTTCGGCAGCGAGCAGATTATTCAGTTGTGTGAGGCGTGCCTTGGGGTCAAGGATCATCAACAGACGCAGCTTGGCTTCATAAGTGAGACCAAGCGAAGTCGAGATCATATCCGCCAGCCAACCCGGCTCGGCAATGTTCAACGCGAAGACATGCGCTTCTTCTGGGATGGAACGATCCAATTGAATGCAGCGTTCGAATTGATTCAAGACCGAACGCATCATTGCTTGAGTTTGTCTATCCGCCGATGTCGGCTCGTGGATAATTCTCGCACGCACTCGAATGTACGGCTTGAGGCGAATGAACTCGACGATCTCCAAACGGCGGCGTCCCTGCACGAGGGCAGAGTGTGAACCATCCGGCATATCCAACAAGCGCCCCACTGCCATCTCCACTCCGATGGGCAGAAAATCTTCGGCACCGGGGTCTTCCACATCCGGGTCGCGCTGGGTCAGACCGATCACTGTCTGTTCTTTAGTTTGAGCTTCTTCCAATGCCAACAGCGAAGCCTCGCGACCAATAAAAATTGGCGAGACCATGCGCGGAAAAATGACCATATCCCGCAACGGCAACACCGCCGCTTCGATCAAGCCATCGGCTTTCGGCTCCATATTCGGGATGCGATACAGTTCCTCCGTACGCTGCGAAAGCGTCAGGTCAAAATCATCTTCATTCCAGGGTTGATTCATTCAAAAATTTCCATTCTCTCATCACTTCCGCGGTCACGAACATCGAACCAGCGGATAACACGATACTACCATCTTTTGACGACAATTCCAACGCGTGCCGCAAGGCTTCCTTGACGGGAACCAGCGCCTCCCACTCCGCCCCTGCCTGATCAGCGAGACCCGCAATTTGCTCCACGCTCAAAGCCCGCGGATGGTCGGCTCGCGTGATGATGATTTTCTTTATCTTTGGTTTCATCTCTGCGAACATACCAGGAATGTTCTTATCTTCCGACGCTCCAAAGATGAGATAAACCTTTTTGTCAGGGAAATACTCTTCCAACGTCTCGCGCAGCTTCTCGAACGAATCCTGATTATGCGCCGAGTCGAAGATCACCGGCGGTTCGACCCTTGCTACCTCAAAGCGAGCGCGCCATTGTACCTGAGAAAAACCCAGTTTTATCTGCTCATCTGTGATTGGAATCCCGCTGGTTTTCAAAGCAGTGTACGCTGTGGCGGCGTTCTCAATTTGGTGTTTTCCAAGTAACGGAATGTGAAGCTCGACGATGGACGATGGACCATCGACCATAGACTTTCCATCGTCCACGGTCCATCGTCTATCGTCAACTGCTAGCCATTGTCCCTTCAATGATGTCCCTTGCAATTCAAACCCTACATCCCGTCCCACAAGAGTTATATCAGAATTTCTTTCTCTGGCTATGCGCAGTAAAACTTGGAGGGCTTCATCTTTCTGCGGGGATGAAACCATGGGCACGCCCGGTTTGATAATGCCTGCCTTCTCCCCTGCTATCAGTGCGAGTGTATTGCCCAACACCGCCATGTGGTCATACGACAGCGACGTGATGACCGAGACCTGCGGCGTGACGATATTGGTCGCATCCAAACGTCCGCCCAAGCCAACTTCAAAGACCGCAGCCGTCGCTCCATATTTTGCAAACGCCATGAACGCCAATGCGGTCGTGATTTCGAACGTGGTGAGTTTTTCTATCTTCGCCACATGCGGCTTGATCTCTTCTACTAACTCGATCAACTGCTCATGGGTTATTGGCTCGCCATTAATTTGAATCCGCTCGACATAATCCAACAAATGCGGAGAGGTGTATAAACCCGTCTTATATCCTGCCGCCATCAAACCCGCCGCACACAACGCGGACGTGGAGCCCTTCCCCTTCGTCCCCGCCACATGGATGATGGGATATTTCGTCTGCGGGTCACCCAGCGACTTCATCAACGCGAACATGCGGTCCAAGTTGAAGTCTGCTTTCGCCAATTCGGACGAATGTTTCAGGCTATAATCAACAAAAGAATACAAGTAATCCAAAGCACGGTTGTATTGGGTTTCAATGTTCATGCGTGGGATTCTAAGGCGTAATGCTTGATTCGTAAACTTATAAAATAATGACTCTTGATATAAGAACCTTGGTCATCATGTCCGCTATCACCCCATTCGGGATTGGGGTGCTTATGACAATATACCTTACTCAAAGGAAGGTATACCCAGGTTTCAGCAGTTGGGTATTGGCAAACTTTTTTTTCAGCATTGGCTATTTGGGTTTGTCATTACGAGATTCTGCCAACCCATTTATCTCGGTTGTGTTGAGCAATATTCTGATCGTTTTAAGCGAAGTATTAATATTTGAGGGGATCCGGCACAGCTCTAACACCGGGGTTACGCGGCATCTATACAGCTGTTCAAACGACCCAGGTTAATCTACTTGCAGACGCAACGGGCGCGTGGGCAAGTATGATCATTCTTGCTTCGGTTATCATTTGGACCTTTTACTTTTTCTTCCTTACCAGCGCACGGATCGAAATGGAACTCAAACAAGCTCATGCAGAGATGAGTTTGTTCGCAGCAACCGATTTTCTAACCGGGCTTTACAATCGCCGTTATTTTTTAGAACATGGCGCAAATGAATTCGACCGCGCCAAGCGTGAAAATAAAACTTTTTCCATTTTTTTCATCGATCTAGACAATCTTAAGCAGATCAATGACCGATTTGGGCATGAGGCAGGCGATAATGCGCTGATCTATATAGCTGAAATCTTAAAAAGCGAGACACGTTCATATGATGTTGCCGCCCGTTTTGGCGGTGATGAATTTATTTTACTGCTCTGCAATACTGACTTAGAAAAAGCGCGTCAAGTAGCTGAAAGAATACGGTTCACCGCTGAAAAGATAATCATCTCCGACAAAGATCATCCCTTGCATGTGCGCATTTCAATGGGAGTGACCGTCTTAAAGCAGGAAGACATCAATATCAACCAACTTTTACAACGTGCTGACACTGCATTGTATCAAGCAAAAAATGAAGGGAAGAACCGGGTTGTTTTTGCGTAACCACGTTTTATAAGATCATGCTTGCAACACTCACCCTTCATTTACGTTTACCCCTCTGCGCCTCCCTCAAAGAAAAACGCGGACGGATCAAACCGTTCATGTCTCGTTTGCATCGCGAGTTCAACGTCTCGGTGGCGGAAATGGATTTGCACGATAAATGGGAAGAAGCCATCATCGTCTGTGCGATGGTGGGGAACGACCATGCCTTTCTCCAATCCGCACTGCAAACTGTGGCAAAATGGGCGGAAGCGAATTGGCGTGATGGAGATGTGTGGGATACGAAGATAGAGATGGTTTATTAGTGATATCCTGAGCAATTGCAAAAGGGTCTCAGAGATAATCGTAGAGATGCTTCGCCTAAGGGCTCAGCATGACAATTAAAATAGATAAATGGAGGTACTTTCCATGAAAACAGTCCGAGTGCATGGATATGGCGGGGTTGAGGTTCTGAAATATGAAGAGGTGGAAAAACCTGAACCGGGTGAGGGACAGGTTCGGGTCAGGCTTGAAGCGGTGGGCGTCAACTTTATTGACATTTATCATCGTATGGGGCGCTATCAAGGCACACTTCCGCTCACATTGGGTCAGGAAGGCGGCGGTGTTGTCGATGCGATTGGGGCAAACGTAGCCGAGGTCAAGCCCGGGGATCGTGTAGTGTACGCTGGTGTACAAGGTTCATATGCCGAATATGCCATCGTCCCTGTCTCAAGTCTGGTTCCTGTGCCTCAAGGTGTAGATCTAAAAATCGCAACGGCTGTCACCTTGCAAGGCATCACGGCACATTACCTTGCGCTGAGCACCTACCCACTCAAAAAAGGCGAAACGGCTCTCATCCATGCGGCAGGCGGCGGCACTGGCGGTTTGTTGGTGCAGATCGCCAAGCTCCGCGGAGCGCATGTGATCGGAACGGTTTCAACGGAAGAGAAGGCAATACTTGCTCGCGAAGCCGGTGCAGATACAGTCATCAACTACGCTCAAACTGATTTTGAAGCGGAAGTCAAAAAGCTTACGAACGGTAAAGGCGTAGATGTAGTTTATGACTCGGTTGGCAAAGATACCTTTGAAAAAAGTTTGAATTGCCTGCGCAAACGCGGCTACATGGTGCTCTTTGGTCAATCCTCTGGTTCAGTTTCGCCAATAGACCCACAGATCCTCAACGCAAAAGGATCATTGTTCCTCACCCGCCCAACCCTTGGACATTACATATCAGATCGCGCAGAACTAACAGGGCGAACCAATGATCTCTTCCAATGGATCGCCGACGGCAGGTTGCGGGTGTTGGTTGATAAGACCTTCCCGCTGGCAAATGTTGCAGAAGCGCATCGTTATCTCGAAGACCGAAAATCCAAGGGAAAGATACTTTTAATCCCCTAACAAAAATTCATTTACCTTCATTAAAACCGCCTCTGAATCAAAATCCGGGGCGGTTTCGCTATGGTACACTACGCTTGTTATTTCGATAGACCTCTTGCATAAGTGCTCTCGCCGCAGTCCCCGGCGGCGAGGACGCCGCCTTGAGCAGGATGAAAAATAGACTTTTACAAGAAGTCTGATCAAAAAAATCCCCTCAAATCTCTTAAGACAATCCCAACTCTTTGAAAACCATATTCTGGAGCATTATGAACGACCAAATAACAAAAAACTGCGCGAACTGTAAACGAAGCGATGAGCAAACACCCTTGCTTACCCTGACATTCAAAGGGAAAGAAAGTTATATCTGCGCACAATGCCTGCCCTTGTTGATTCACAAAACACACTTGCTGGCAGATATCTTCCCTGGTATAGACGTACCGCAAAGCGTAGAGCATTAACATGTCGAAACTCACCCGCAATTCCCTTATTGTTGCGTTCTTCTTTTTGATCGATAAAGTGCTGGCATTCGTGCGTACGGGCATCATCTCACGTCAGTACTCTGGCGAAGTGCAATTGCTTGATACATTCAATGCTGCGAACAATTTACCCGACCTTTTATTCGCACTCATCTCTGGCGGGGCATTGGGCATGGCGTTCATCCCGCTGCTGACAGAATACCTCACCACCAAAGACCGCGCCGCCGCCTGGGACTTGTTCTCACGTGTGGCAAATATCGGCTTTTTAGTGACGGGCAGCATTGCCATTGTCATTGCTATTTTTGCTCAACAGATCGTGGATGCAGAGATCGGCATTGCACCCGGGTTTGATGCCGATCAACGGGCATTACTGGCTGAACTCATGCGATTGAATCTGATCGGTACGATCATTTTTTCGATCAGCGGCTTGGTGATGGCATCGCTGCAAGCCAACCAACATTTCGTCCTGCCCGCGCTCGCTCCCAGCATGTACAACGTGGGGCAGATCATCGGTGCAATCTTTCTTGTGCCTCGTTTCGGTATTCAAGGTTTGGTGTACGGGGTTATTCTCGGCGCGGCATTCCACCTGCTCATCCAAATTCCAGGCTTATTTATGTACGGCTTCCGCTGGACCCCCGCACTCGATATTCGCCACACCGGGCTCATAGAAGCGCTAAAACTCATGGCGCCGCGTCTGCTCACCATGGCAGGCATTCAAATCATTTTCATCGCACGCGATAACCTTGCCTCACGGCTTGACCAGGTCGGCGCAGTGACGTCGCTCACCTATGGCTGGATGATTATGCAAGTGCCGGAGACGATCCTTGGAACAGCAATGGCGACGGCAATGCTGCCAGCCCTCTCGGAACTCGCCTCCAAAAAAGATTGGAGCGGATTCGGCGCTGCGGTCGAACGTGCCCTGCGGGTGTTGATCGCCTTAACCCTGCCGATCGCGGCGATTATGGCGGCAGGAATTCACCCGCTTGTACGCGGCGTCTTCGGCTTCGACGAGCAGATCTCCACACTCATCACCTGGACAACCCGCGCCTATCTCGCCACATTAACCGGGTACACCATCCACGAGATCGCCATCCGTGCTTTCTACGCCCGTAAAGAACCAATGGTGCCTCTGTATGCGATCAGCATTCGCCTGGTCATTTTTTTGGTGATCGGCATCCTCGGCGTGACCTTTTTTAAGAACATCGGCGCGCCGGTCATTGCCTTCTCTGAGATCGCCTTATTGATCGAAGCCATCATCATTTTAGGCTGGCTCTCGAAGCGCACTCATGAACCGCTAAAAACGAATACCGCCGTCTTCAAGGGTCTCATCGCTGCAGGTATTGGTGGAGTTGTAACTTATCTCATCGCACTGTACCTGCCTGGTGGTGCGATCATCACTGCACTGATCGGCATGCTCATAGGTGGAGGCATTGCACTCGTCATCGTCTGGTCTGAGGCGAAGCAGGTCATTCGCCTTTAAAACAGGCGCACCTGCCAGTGAGTCTCCAATAAGAAAATTTTTTTGTTCATTCAAAGGGATGTATAATCACCGCCATGTCTGAAGAATTTGAAACTACACAATCTACAAAACCCTATAAGGAAGGGGATACCCAACCGCTCAAGGTCAAAAAACCTTCGCGTTGGCGTTCGCTCCTCATGGGTGTACTTGGTTTTATCCTCCTGATCGGTTTGGGAGCGTTCGGAGGGTACAACTCTGGCGTGAACGCACGTAAAAATGCGGAACAAGCCATCCTCGCCACACAACTTTCTGAGCAATTCTCTTTCGCATTGGTCGATATTCAATTTGGTCGTTATGAGAATGCCCGACAACGTCTTGAGTACATCATTCAACGCGACCCGGGCTTCCCCGGCGCACAGGATAAACTCACCGAGGTTCTCGTGTTGAGCAGCATCCCCACCCCCACCGCCGCGCCCACCGCCACCGCCACTCCCGATTTCAGCGGCGCAGAAAATGCCTTTGCCCGCGCACAGGAACTCATTCGCGCACAGGATTGGAATGGCGCATTAACGGCTCTTGATACCATCCGTAAACTTGACCCAGGCTACAAATCTGCCCAGGTGGATGGCATGTATTATTTCGCCCTCCGCAACAAGGGACACGACCTGATCCTTAAAGAAGGCAACCTGGAAGGCGGCATTTACTACCTGACCCTCGCCGAACGTTTTGGTCCGCTTGATAGTACAGCCAGCGGTTTACGCGATGGCGCGCGTGCTTATATGGTTGGCGCCAGCTTCTGGGAGCTCGACTGGGGGCAAGCCGAAGACAACTTTGAAACCGTAGCCGCTGGGTGGCCCTCCATGTGGGACGGAACCATGACCGCCGGACAGCGTTACTTCGTAGCCTCCGTCCGTCTGGCAGATCAAATGTTCACAGATCAAGATTACTGCTCCGCCTACGAACAATATCTGAAAGCATCTGCATATGGCATTCTGGATGACACCGCCAATGCAAATTCAGCGCAAGCCAACTCCATTTGTAACCCAGTGGAAGAAGTGCCCGCCGAAGGCTCTGTGGAAGCCACACCAACCCCCTAACGATCATGGATGCACCTTCTACTCCGGTCCTTGCGGTCATTTACTGGATTCACATGCTGGCAACCGTTACCTGGATCGGGAGTCTCGCGGCGATCAACTTGCTCTTTCTGCCCGCCGCCACCCGGACCTTGAAACTGCCCGACCAGCTCAGCCTGATCACCGCCCTGCAAAAAAGGCTTGAGCCGCTTGCCTGGTTTTGCATGGGCATCCTGCTGGTAACCGGTCTTTTCCAATTGAGCACCAGCCCACATTACGATGGCTTTCTTTCCATCAGCACCCAATGGTCGCTGTCCATTCTTATCAAGCATGGGTTCGCCGTCATCATGGTAGTGGTTAGCGCCATCCAAACCTGGGAAGTGCTGCCTGACATCCAACGCACCTTGATGAAGAAAGATAAGGCGAATGAAGGTGAGCTCATACGCCTGCAAAAAAGAGAAACTCTACTGCTGAGAATCAATCTCTTGCTCTCCGCGCTGATCCTCGCAGCAACCGCATTCGCAAGAGTATCGTAAATAAAAAGACCGCTGCCGAAACAATGCAGCGGTCTTTTTGATTCTCAACCCGTTCATTACAACTTGATCAGATTCGGCTGTTCCACCAGGACCCCGGTCAGATCATAGGCAAAAGCGCCGGTGATGCGCACCGGAACAATATCGCCCACCTTTGCTTTTCCTTCCACAACCACATACCCATCCACTTCGGGCGCATCACGATAGGAACGTCCAACTGATATGCCGTTATCGAAGCCCTCCACCAATACATCCAAGGTCTTGCCAACGTAGGATTGATTGACTTGCAAGGAAATATTCTGTTGCAGTTCCATCAACCGATCCATACGCTCCTGCTTCACCTCGGCAGGGACTGGGTCACCCAAGGGCGCGGAGGTTGTCCCCGGCTCGAAGGAGAACTGAAAGGCTCCGGCGCGGTCGAAGCGGATCTCGTTCACAAAATCATACAACGCCTGAAATTCTTCATCCGTTTCGCCGGGGTAGCCAACGATGAACGTCGTACGAATGGCTAAGTCTTTAATGGTGGCACGCATTTTGGCAAGAGTCTTATGTACCCATTCCATGTTGGAGGGGCGTTTCATGCGATACAAGGTCTTGGGGTGCGCATGTTGCAATGGAATATCGAGATATGGCAAAATTTGTTTACGTGTTGCCATCACTTCGATCATCCGGTCAGTGACATAACCCGGATACGAATACATGATGCGGATCCAGTCCATATCGGGCACGGCATCGGTCAATTGCTCGAGCATAGTCGCGAGACCGTCTTTCATGCCGAGATCATGCCCATAATCTGTGGAATCCTGCGCGATCAGGATCAATTCACGTACGCCTTTGTCACGCAAAGTGCGGGCTTCATGAATGATCGCTTCGACCGGGCGCGAAACCGCCGTACCTTTGATAAGCGGAATTGCACAAAACGCACAGGGACGGCGGCAGCCATCCGCGATCTTCAAGTAAGCACTGGGTCCGGTTACGCTCACGCGCATGGCGCCGTGTTCGTCCGCACCGACTGTGGGAGCCTCCGGTAGGTGGTAAATGGGTTCAGGGCGCTTGCCTTTGCGGGCATCATTCACAACCTGCACAATATCCATCCAACGGCGTGTTCCCAGAATGCCGTCAATACCGGGAATGCGTTTTGCCACTTCCACACCATAACGCTGGGTCAGGCATCCAGCCGCGATGAGCACCTGATTCTTTTTCTTACTCTGAGCCAACTCTCCCAGCACCTTATACGACTCGTCCTTTGCCGGACCGATAAAACCGCAGGTGTTCACGATCAACACAGAAGCTTTCGACGGGTCTTCCACAAAGCTGTAACCATCGCTGGTTAACAGTTGAGCCATTGAATCGGAATCGACCGTATTTTTAGAACAACCAAGTGAAACCAAATGAAAAGTATTTTTAGACACGTTATCTTCCTGAGTAATACGGGTAAATTTCTATTGTCCAGCCGTCGGCGTTGCCGTTGGCGTGGTGGTGGGCGTAAAAGTTGGTGTGGTCAGCGGCGTATTCGTCACTGTCGGCGGGATGGTGGCAGTGGGAGTTACCACACCAGTGATCAAATAAACCTGGTTCACCACTTGACCCGGTCCGCCTAGCAAACCGAGGTCTGCTCCATTATATGTGATTCTCAATGCCGAGCCATCGCCTGTGAGAATCACCACCTGATCGTTCGCTTCGAACAATTTGGATTCACGCGGCAACATACGCCCTTCAAATGCGATCTCACCATCCACCGAAATGCGCACGAACACACGCTCCAAAGCGAAAACGTTCACCGACACATTCGCAGTCGAAGCGGGGGCACCTTCCGGCGTTGAGGTCAAATCCAGCACCCCGCCTGCATTTGCCACGGAGGGGTCATCCACGGCGACGAAGGTTAGAACTGCAGAAGCTGTCGGCTGCGGTTCATTTCCCAACACATTCACGATCGGTAATGCTGTTGGCTGGGCTGGCTCATTACCGGCAATGACAAGACGCCCCACCCCCCAGATCGCCAAGCCTGCAAGGATAACGATCATCATGGCACCAAAGATGAGGTCACCTGCGATGAAGGTTCGCAAAAATGGCATGGAAGGCGTGACTTGAGTTTGGATCTTATCACGCGGGGTTTCGGCGTATTTTTCATGCCGCCGCGCCTGTAAAGCATCGGCATAACGCAACAACACGGTATCGACATCCAGGTCGAGAAAACTGGCATAGTTCGAAAGCATGCCGCGGGTTTGCACCGTTGATGGCAGTTTATTGAACGCGCCTTCTTCCAACGCTTTTACAAAGACCGCACGTAAATGCGTATGACGTTCCACTTCATCAATGGTCAGGCTGATCATTTCGCGGCGTTCGCGCAGCATTACACCGATCTCAGCCATGATCACATCGGCAGGTTTTTCAGGCTTGGCAGGCTGCAGTGTCTCTGATGTTTCTGCTTCCTCAGAAACGACAACCTCAGACGCCTGTTCCTGCTTTTGGAGCTTGACCTTGAATAACGAAACAATACGTTCCCACCAGGCTGGCTGCGCCTCTTCCTGAACTTGAGCTTGTTCCTCGCCCTCTGGCAAAACCTCCGCCGAAGGTTCGCTGGTCTCGGCATCTTCTCCTTCCACGGGTTCCTGAATCACTTGCGGCGTTGGTATCAATTTGGGTTTACGCGGCAGGAAACGGGTCCAGAAAGGAGGCGCGGGTTCTTCTTCGTCCTCCGGTTCTGTCAGTGGAGGTAACTCTGTTTCAACGAGATTAACCTGCGGTAGAGGTCCGCTTACTTCAGCGGGCGGGATGGGGTTACGCTGGATCTCGGCGATCAACTCGTCAATATCGAGGTTGAGATATTCGGCATAGTTGCGCAAAAATCCACGCCCCTGCGCCGCAGAAGGCATGACGGAAAAATCGTCAGCTTCGAGAGCCTGAATGAAGACACGGCGAATACGGGTTTGCTCCGCTGCCTGTTCAAGCGAAAGATAACGTGCCTCGCGCTCGCGCTTCAAACGTTGACCAATGGTTTCTTGCATGGGAGTATTTTACTTGGTTTCCTTTCCGGCGAATGCCGAAGGCGGATTATATCTGATAGTTTGCTATAATTATTTTCACGTTAGGAGAGGTTTATGAGCGCACCCGATACAATCATTGATTTAGTTGAACGATTTGAACGCAACTATGAACAATATCGCGCTGGAAAATACAACGAAACACAACTAAGGCGTGAATTTCTTGACCCATTCTTTGAGGCGTAAGGAAAGGGGTAAAATTATCTCATGAACGCAAAACCCTATCCTTTCAGCCTCTCCAAACTGATTGACCTTTGCCGTCAAAACGATGTTTCGATGGTGGGTATCTTCGGCTCGATGGTGCGCGGAGAAGCAACCAAAAACAGCGATATTGATTTGATTGTCCGCTTTTCAAAGCGCAAGAGTCTGCTGTCAATGGTTCGGCTTGAGCGTGAATTGGCTGAAACGCTGGGGCGCAAGGTAGATTTGCTGACCGAAGCCTCCATCAGCCCATATATGCGTGAACGGGTCTTACAAGAAATGCAGGTGGTCTATGGCTCGCGATGAAATGCTCTACCTCCGCCACATGCTGGATGCAGTGGATACAGTCGAAGAATATTTGCAAGGGGTCGATGAAGAAAAATTCAAAAACACCCGCCTGATTCAAGACGGCGTCATTCGGCAAATTGAAATCATCGGCGAAGCTGCCCGGCATATCTCCAAAGACATCCGCAAAACCTACCCTGAAATTCCGTGGCAGGATGTTGCAGGCATGCGCGATAAACTCATCCATGATTATTTTGGCGTGGATATTGAAAAGGTTTGGGATACCGCCAAAGATGACCTCCCCATTTTGCGGAAACAGGTAGTAATAATTCTAAAAGACTTCGGACAATAACTATAACAAATAAAAAAACGCTCTTTTTCAAGAGCGTTTTTTGTTGCTACAAATCTATTTCAATCTCAAAAGGGATGAGACGTTTTGAGTCACTGGCACTTGCGCCGGTGATGTGATGTTTTGTTCTTATTCCCTATTCTGCTTTTGCTTCTGCGGCAGGCTCTTCGCTTTTCTCAGCCTTGGCAGGTTCTTCGTGATGAGCGACCGTTTCGATGCCTTCACCTTCGCGGTGTACGATCACCTTGAATTCGGGCACCAAGTCCATTGTGAGGCGAACGTGAGCGGTGAATTCACCGAGCGTACGGATGGGCTGGGTATCGACCTGCTGGCGCTTGACTTCGAAGCGAATCTTTTCGGTGAGCGCGGCGGCAATATCGCCAGTGGTGATGGAACCGTAGAGTTTTCCAGTGTCACCAGCCTTGGCGGGGAAGACCAGAGTGACTTCCTTGATGAGGTCGGCAACGCCTTTGAGTTCATTGTTCTGGGTGTTGCGGCGAACTTCAGCCTGAGACTTGATCTTTTGAACCTGTTTGAGCGCGCCTTCGGTTGCGAGAACAGCGAGACCCTGCGGGAGCAGGAAGTTGCGTCCGTAGCCATCGGCTACTTTCTTGATGTCTCCGGCACGTCCGAGTTTGTAAACGTCTTTAATGAGCAATACTTTCATGATTTAAGCCCTTTCGGCAAAATTGATGTCAAGTCGAAGGGTACAACGACTTGCGGGTCAGGATTTTACCACAAAGATGCAGGGATTCGAGTTTGCCCCGATAAAATGCAAAAACAACGTGCTACGAAATGTTCCGTTTTTTACGTGATTTCCATAAAGTTTTTCAGGTTTAACGAAGCCGTAGTACGCGTCGCTTGTATTTGCCAATGCAGAAGAAAAAGGTTAAGATAATGCCATGAGCCAGTTCCCCATCAAGTTCAGACGTGTGGCAGTATTTGCTGGTATATTTATTCTAGTTCTGTTCGTGATCGAATTCAATTCGCGCCTTATAGAATTGAACCGTCTGAACGAGCAACGCGATGAAATGCGCGCACTCGCCACACAAGCTGTACAAACGCAGATCGCCTTGCATACACAAGTGGCGTATGCGGCTTCCACAGAAGCAGTGGAAGAATGGGCACGGACGGATGGGCATTATATGCAGGAAGGCGACCAGCCGGTCATTCCGGTGGAATTACCAGGCAGTGAACCTGTGATCGCCAGCACGCCTGTACCGGAGCCAACGCCAATGCAAAATTGGGAGATCTGGTTGATGCTTTTCTTTGACCGTTAGCTCACCATAAAAAATGGAAACTTCCTTATCGGTTTATCTAGGTAGTTTGGCTTTTTTAGTCATCATTTTAGCGGGTATTGGCATCCGCGCCTTGATCAATTGGAAAAAACCGGGGGCACGCACACTGGGACTGTTGATGACAGTCATGGCAATTTGGGTGGCATTTTATCTACTTGAAATCCTTCTGCCATCCCTGCCTGCCAAAATCCTTGCCAGAAAAATACTCTACCTGGGCATGACATTATCCCCGCCGTTTTGGCTGGGATTTGCCATGAGGTATACGGGGATTAGCGCAAGCTTGACAAAACGCGGGCGGGCATTTCTATTCGCCATCCCGGGAGGGGTCACCTTCCTGTTGGGTCTTACCAATGAATATCATCATCTTATCTGGAGATCGCTATCCGCTTCAGAAGAATCCCCTGCCCCACTCACCCTGGAATATGGACCTATATTTTGGCTGTATGCAGTCTTCGCCTATACTTTTATTCTGATCGGGATCATTCTCTATCTCATCGCATATTTCAAAAATGGAAAAGTGTTCCAGGTAAAAGCAGGAGTAGCACTTGCAGGCGTGATCCTGACCGGCATCATCAATATTCTCTTTCTGTTATTTGGTGAAAACTTCAAACTGGATCCCACTCCGCTTAGCTTTGCCTTATCTGCACCACTGATTGCATGGGGATTTTTCCGCTTTGGGGTCACAAGCTTGTTCCCACTGGCGGCTTCATTAGTCGTGGAAAATTTAAACGACGCCATTGTAGTCACCAATCGAAACGAAGAGATCACAGACATCAATCAGGCAGCAGCCAGATTGTTAAATATCGCTATAGTTCAAGAACATACGCTGGCACTTGCCATCCTGCCTGAAGCTGACCGAATTCGCGAGCTATGGAATACTCCTGAAAAAAAGATCACTCTGACGGTGACTCACGACCAAAACGCCAAATGGTACGAAGTCCATATGGTTCCGATCACAAGCACAGATAAAACTCTGGTCGGGCATGCAATTGTCTTCCACGATATCACCAATGAACAAATCTTACTTAAAGCGGAAAAACGCCGCTCGCAGCAACTTTCATTGTTGGAAGAAGCAGGCAGGCGCATCGCAGATAGTTTCGATGAAAAAGAGATCTTGCAGCGCACTGTGAAGGTCATCATAGAAAAGTTCCAATATCCAGAAGCTGCAATTTCGGTTCTAACAAAAGACAATATGCTTGAGGTCGTCGCGATCGCAGGCGCAGGACACCCGGGGTACGAACCTGGTTTTAGACAACCGCTTGGAGAGGGGATCATCGGGCGCACTGCCGAGATCCAGAAAACGTACATTTCAAACAATGTTGGGCTCGACCCCTTCTATTATTCGGTCTTTGAATATTATGGGTCGGCTATCTGCATCCCAATTATGAAGCAAGAAAAGTTATTCGGTGTCCTCTATGTGGAAAGCACTGAAACAAATGCTTTTGACGAACTGGATGTAAAAACCCTTGAGGCACTTGCCAATCAGGCTTCCGCGTCGCTGCAACGGGCATCGCTATATCTCCAGACCCAGAATAATCTGTTGACACTCGCCACCATTCAGGATGTCTCCAGGTTGATCGTCAGTTCGCTCGACCTTGAGACCATCAGCCAGACGGTGGTCAAAAGCCTGAAGGAAGCATTTGGGTACACCCATGTCAGTATTTATATTTTGGAGGAGGAGTATCTTCGTCTTTCCGCGCAGGTGGGCTACCCGGAAGAAATGATCATTTACAAGATCCATGTCAGCCAGGGAGTGATCGGGAAGACATTCCGAACACGCACCATTCAATTCATCGAAGATACCACCAAGGAAAAGACTTTTCTAAAAGCCGACCATGTTATTACCAGCGAGATATGCGTTCCACTGATAAAAGACGAAAAGGTACTTGGAATATTGAACGTTGAGTCGGGCAAATCCAACCAACTGACCCAGGCTGACGTTGGGTTATTGACAACGATCGCTGGTCCGATCGCGGTTTCGATAGATAACGCCAGACTCCATTCTGAGCTTAAACGTATGGCAACCACCGACGCCGTAACCGGGCTTTCAAACCGGCACGTCTTCGAACGGGCACTCCAGGCAGAGGTAGAGCGTGCCAAACAAAATCAAATCGAGTTCTCTCTCATTGTCTTCGATGCTGACTCATTCAAACAATATAACGACACTTGGGGGCACCCCGCGGGGGATGTCCGTTTGAGAGCTATTGCAGATGTGATCAAATCCAACTTGCGCAAATATGATGTCGCTGCACGCTATGGCGGCGACGAGTTCGCCATCATCCTTACGAACTGCAACCAGCACAACGCCATGCTCTTTGCCGAACGTCTGAGGCGAGGCACGCAAGCAGGAGCGCCACACCCACCCATCAATGGAGAAGGGATACCCGGCTTCACGATCAGTATGGGCATCGCCACCTACCCGCAAGATGCCATCCTGCCTGCCGACCTATTGCTGGCAGCCGATAATGCCGCCATGTGGGCAAAGCAAGAAGGAAGAAACCGTATAAAATTTGCCAACAACCATGCAGAAACGAATTGACCTTTTCCCCATCACCGCCAGGGTCGAAAAAGACCGCTTGAAGATTGCCGGTCACGATCTCACTACATTGGCAGAAACCTATGGCACCCCTCTTTATCTTTACGACCGTGCCACACTTGACCATGCTGTGTCGGAATACAAATCCGCGCTCGCTTCACATTACCCCCAACCTGCCTCTGTAACCTATGCCGGGAAGGCATTCCTCTGCCTTGCCATTGCACAATGGACTCAGCTGCAAAGTCTGACCGTTGATTGCACCGGTGAAGGCGAGATCGCCATAGCCGTTGAAGCCGGGGTTCCACGCGCAAACATTCTGGTTCATGGGGTTAATAAATCGGTGGCAGATCTAGCCGCTGCGGTCAGGCATGCCAATACGATCGTGGTCGATAACCTCTATGAACTTGACCGGATCCGTTCGCATTTTTCAGGACAAGCGCAATTACCCGACCTTTGGCTAAGACTGTTACCTGGTGTATCGGTCACCACACATCATACACATACACAGACGGGTCATCATGAAAGCAAGTTTGGAATGACTCGCGAAGAATTCATGGAAGCGGTGGATATTTGCAGGGAACACAACCTGCCATTAAAAGGTATTCATTTTCACCAGGGGTCGAACTTCCGCGACCCAGAGCCGTTAATCCCTGCCATCGAAATGGCATTGGATCTGGCACAGAAAATCGGGTTCACTGGTGAGTGGCATTTTTGTCCCGGCGGCGGTTGGGGTGTGGCATATCATGAAGATGAATTGCCAAGTCCGTCCATTGAAAGTTATGTAAGGGGAATCGCAGAAGCAGTGATCGAAGGCTGCGAGACACGCGGTCTCACACTCCCCCATTTGCACCTCGAGCCAGGGCGAAGTCTTGTGGCGCGGGCTGGAGTTGCTATCTATCAAGTGGGGGCGGTGAAAAAACGCGGTGAAAAAACCTGGCTGCTTACCGATGGCGGCATGGCGGATAATCCGCGGTTTGCGCTTTATGGGGCGAGATATGCCTGTTTACCGGTATCCGGTTTGGGCGGGGAAAGAAGCGATTACGTATCCATTGCCGGACCGTATTGTGAATCTGGAGATATTGTCATCGAGAATTTATTGATGCCAAGTGTTGAAACAGGGGCATTGATCGCGATCCCGGTTGCGGGGGCGTATCACTTGAGTATGTCATCCAATTACAATGGTGCAAGAAGACCGGCTGTTTTATGGCTGGAACAGGGTCGGGTGCAAGTCATTCAGCGGCGCGAAACGCACCAAGACCTGCTTGACCGTGATATGCGTTAACGGTTTTCGATCAGATTAAGGAATGCTTCTACAACGCGGGGGTCAAACTGCTTGCCGGAGCCGTCTCGGATATATTTCAATGTTCGCTCCGGCGCCCAGGCAGAGCGATATGGGCGGTCTGATGTCAGGGCATCCCAAACATCCACTACAGAAAAGATGCGAGCCGAGAGGGGAATCTCTTCGCCGCTTAAGCCGCGCGGGTACCCGTTGCCATCCCACCATTCATGGTGACAGTAGGGAATATCAAGCGCGTTTTGAAGGAAAGGAATGCTTGATAGCATTTCATGGGCATATTGAGGGTGCATTTGCATGATGCGTTGTTCATGGGCTGCAAGGGGACCCGGTTTGTTGAGGATGGAGTCGGGAATTCCCATTTTACCGATGTCGTGCAAGATCGCGCCGCGCCGGATCTGGATGATTTCGCTTTCAGGTATGTTCATGGCGCACGCCAATTCGAGAGTCAATTCGGTAACGCGGCGGGTATGACCTTCGGTCAACTCATCACGCATTTCAAGCGCACGTGCCCAACCTGAAAGCGTATTGTCATACGCGCGGATGAGTTCATCTGCCTGCCTAAGGGTTTGCTCATAAAGAGTTGCGCGATGCAAGGCACCACCGACCATTTCTGCAATGGCAGTTAATAAGCGGGTTTCTGTTTCGCTAAAGTAATGTTCTTTTATCAGACGAATATGCAGAACACCGATCACCTTTTCTTTCGATAACAATGGGAGCGAGATGCCGCTGCGGGCATTACTTAATATGGCACTCTCTTCAGGCAAGATCATGGCGATCGGGTCTGTCTGAAGATCCTTCGTAATATAGATCTCGCCGGTCTTTGCTACATGCCCGGTGATCCCCATATCCAGCGAATGGCGGAGAAGCGCCTCGCTAGTCACACGAATATCTTCCCCCTTTTCAACTGAATACCAGCCAGGCGATTCGAGATTGCCAGTCTTTTCATCGAGCATATAGATCGTGCCGTAATCACCAAAAACGATCTCCACAGCATAACGAACCGCCAGTGGAATGATCTCATTGAACCTTGAAGCGGAGCGCAATGCCGAGGATACGATCGCAAGGGTCTGAAGCTCCTCTGCACGACGGCGCTGGTCATCCTCAGCGCGTTTACGTTCGGTAATATCACGCAGGATAACTGTATATAGTTTCTCCTTACCAAGCCTTTGTTGGGAAACAAACGCCTCCATTGGGAATTCCTCACCGTTCACCCGCACTCCCCGCAGGGTATCCATTTGACCGTGAACCCGGTTGGAGATGTTGGTCACTCCAAATTTTTCGATATTGCGGTAATGGTATTGCCGAAAACGTTCAGGAATAAAGATATCGATGGATTTTCCAAGGGCAAATTCAGCCGAACAACCGAATATCTTTTCAGCGAAGGGATTAAAGAGGACGATGCGCTGTTCTTCATTAATGGTGATGATCGCATTCAAGGCGGTGTTAATGATTCCCTCCAGGCGCGACTTGTTATCGATCAGCTCACGTTCCACTCGTTTTCGCTCGGTAATATCAAGCATGGTGACCAGCACCCTGTTATTCCCCGCGCTCCAGTCAGGAAATGTAACCGACACCCAAATATCGCGCCGGTTGCCTTTCAGGGTATATAAATAGGATTCATGCTCCAGATGCCTTTTACCCTCAGCAAGAGCAATGATGTCATTTACGAAAGTATCTCCGAGATCTTCCTTCAAGATGTCTTTTAGCGAGCCCAGCAACTCAGATTGATGATTGGCCTCCATCAAATCCACAACTGCATCGTTTGCATTAATGACTGTGATCAATTGGGCGGCATGCTCAAGGAACTCGGGATGATCTGCTATATATCGGTTAAAGTCAGCAACACCTTGCTCCTTTAGTTCCTCCAAAGCATCCATAAGTACAGTGTAATCGTCCTCCCAGATGGGCACACCTGCTGATTGAAAGATCAAACGATATCGTTCCTCAGAGTCTTCAATCGCTTTTTCGGCTATCTTTCTTTCTGTAATATCACGGTAATTGACAACGACTCCAGCGATATGCGGGTCATGCAGCATATTGTAGCCAGTGATCTCAAAATGACGCCATTCTCCAGATTTAGTTAATAACCGATATTGGATGGTTCGAACTGCACCCGAAATCGCAATTCCCTCCCTAAAGGTTCTCAATACTTTAGGGAGGTCTTCAGGATGAATATATTTAAAGGCACTTCCTCCAAGAATTTCATCTGCGGTATATCCCGTCAGGCGTTCCTCTGAGGGGGCCACATAACGAATTATCCCTTCGGCATCCAAGATCGCCACACCTTCGGCAGAGTTTTCGATCAATGCGCGGAAATGCGCCTCTCGCTGCTCGGATCGTTCATAGAGCCAGGCATTTTCTATTGCCACCGCCACCTGGTCGGCAAGAGCAGAAACAAGTTGTATCTCTTCTGAAGAGAAGTACCGTTCTGGATCGGAGGAATACAATTCAGCCAGACCAAGGGATTGCCCGCGCAAACGCAACGGAACGACTAGCGACGTGAACATCCCATCATGTTTGAGTTGTGCGATCTCAGAAGGATGGGTATTAGGATCATTCATGCGGTTAACAGCAGGTTTGCCAGTTAATAGAACATTCAATGTTGTTGGATAATCATCGAGTGAAAAATAATGACCCAGGTCTGACTGCCCACTCACATCACCATCGGCGGAAAATAAAGCCGTGGTCACGATTCCATTCCTTTCGGGCAAATAATCCGATAGGGAACAGAAATCCACCCGCAACAGACGCGCCAGTTCGGTAGCTGCCTGCTTCAATACATCGGAAAGTTGCAAACTGGACGAGACAGCATGTGCCACCTTCAACATGGCAGCCAATTCATTCTCTCGTTGGCGAGTTTGTGTAAACAGGGTCGAATTCTCGATAACACTGGCGGCATAATTGGACATCGCCTGCGTCAGTTTTATATCAGCTTGCGAAAATTCGCGGCGTGCTCGGCTCTCCCATAATTCAGCGGTTCCCAACAACTGACCATGAGCAAGAATGGGCACAAACATCATGCTCTTGACCCCATATTCCGAAAATTGTTTGTGTTCAGTTTCGGTCAACCCCAGATCATCATCATGCATGATGCTTACTTCGCCTTTCAACATGGCGACTACGATAGAAGCATATTCTTCAAACGGATAATCCCGTCCAAGGTCAGAATGTCGCTCCAAAGGATGAACATCATTGCTCCAGTATTCAGCCACAACCCGCATACTTCCTTCATTGATATTGAAGGAAGTGATGTACGAGCTGGTTACTTTTAACGCCTCAGCCATATGATGCGCCAGCTTTGCCAACAAAGAAGGCGGATCCAATAAACTGGACACCATATCTTGAGATGCGGTGTAGAGGCGTTCCAGTTCAGCAGCTTTGTTGCGCATTTCATCATTCAATTTGACTTTTAATATGGCAAGAGCAAATTGCTGGGCTGCCTGCTCAGCCAGTTTCACTTCTTCCTGGGTAAAGACATGGACTTGCCGATACCCCAGTACTAAGGCACCCAAACGGGTATTTTCAGCCACCAAAGGCATACCAAGGGCAGAACGCATCCCGAAAAGCTCTGCCATGGACTGACTGATAAAAGGTGAATTCATGGTGTCTGGTATGGCAAGAACACGCCCTTCTTTCAAAATTGAGCGGCTGAAGATCCTCTCATCTGGCTGTAGATTCGGCAAATTGGAAAAAACCGCTCTAAAATTCTCAGAAAAAATGAACTTTGCCGGAATCTGACGAGCCTCATCCCAAAGCGCAAAGTAATAACCATCGGCACCCAATGCCTTTTCGAGTTTTCTAATAAACTCTTGCAGCAGGGTATCCAGGTCGAACGCCTCAAGTGCAGTTTGGGTTACCTCATTCAATAAAGTCTGATATTGCGCGTTAATATTGAGTTGTTCAGATGCCTCAATATGTTCCAGCGCATATGCAAGGTCATCTGCCAATCCATGAAGGAATAATGATTCTGCTTCGTCAAAAAATGCAGGCGAATCCTTATGATCCACAACCAGCACACCAAAGACACGATCAAACCGCAGGATCGGCAGGGAAACGGCGGAAGCATTCGGATGAATATCACGGCAAAGGCAAGCCATGCATAGATCATCTATGCCAGACACAGGATCAATCCGAATAAAGCTTCGGCTGCGAATCGCCTGGGCGGCACATGCGGGACCCTGGTCTAAAGTGACGCGGCTTTTGGTGCTCACAAAGTTTGTGGGTGCGCCCGACTGTGCGGCAAGCCGCAATGTGCTACCATCGGTCTCCAACATTCCGATCCATGCGAAAGAGTATCCACGTCCTAGAATGAGATGATCGCATATTGCATTGAGCAGCGTGTTCGGGTCGCGGGTACGTACGATCAATTGATTAATATCGCTGACGATACGGAGTGTTTGCCCCATCTTCAGTTCGCGTGTGAGCGCTTCCTTGGTTCCGCTCAGGCTTTTTTCAAATGCCTGGATCAGATAGTTGACCGAAATAAAAACGGCAACACTCATAAACAGAAGCACAATCCCCCCGGTAGCCCATGCCCTGGGTTGCATGGCATTTACCTGCCACTCAGGCGGTACGATCACGACGCCAGTCAGTTGCAGGAAGCCGATCACTACCAGGGTTAAGAAAGCCAGAATAAATGCGACCAAACTATATGGAAGTTCAAAAAATACAACTGAAAGAATGATGAAAGCAAAGAAAAAAATCCTGCCATCGCCACTGAAGGAGGTTAGAACCATTCCAGTGGTCCCCAGGATATACAAAACGAACAATAATAGTCCGGCGCGCAGACCGTATCTCAATGTGTGATTAAAGGTGATTAACGTAAAAATAATTGTGGTCAACAAATAGATCAAAATTGTCGGTACGACCAGTGACAACGGATCTTGGATTTCCCCACCGGATACCTGATACTCTGAAAATACATTATAGATCCCCCCCACAAGCGCAATGAGCCACAAGGCAAAAGTTGCCTTTAATATCTTATCCAAAAGTTTTACACGCCATTCATTTACCGAAGAAATTTTTTCTCCGGTGTAGGAAAATAATGCAATTAATGGCGACATTTTTGATTTTGAATGCATGTCTGTGAGTTACTCTACGGATTATATACGCAATTTGGTCAGGGCGATATTCCGGCAAATTAGAGTTTCAACCCCATCGCCTATGAGGTTTTGAAGTCATGTTGCTAAAGATTAAGAAATTAATCATATAGACAGGGTATATCGCAGACAGGTATACTTCGCCAATCTTTTAGAACTTCGTCTGCAATCCAACTCGAGGAGAAACCATGTCCACCAGGGATTCTGTTCCTACATCTAAATTCGCCATGTTCTGGTCGCTGACCAAGCCATCGCAATCAGGTCTTCTGCTTGCTACAGGGCTTGCGGGTTACATGAGCGCACGCTGCCCCGTCTTCAATATTTCCACCATTCTTGGGCTTTCCATTAGCCTTTTCCTGGCGATTGCTGGCAGCACCCTGCTCAACATGTGGTGGGACCGCGACATAGACGCCAGGATGGGGCGTACCCAAAAACGCGTCACCGCCAAGGGTCTTGTCTCAGATAAAGAAGTGCTCGTGGTTGGTGTATGTATCTCCATCATTGGCATCGGCTGGGCACTCGCAATGGACTGGCTGTATGGCGTGGTCGTCTTCGCGGGCTGGTTCTTCGACGTGGTCGTGTACAGCATGTGGCTCAAGCGTCGCACCTGTTGGAGCATCGTTTGGGGCGGCATTTCCGGTGCCATGCCCATTCTTGCGGGTCGTGTGCTTGGTCTCGAATCCATTGATTGGATCGGTCTTATGCTCGCATTCGGCATCCTGCTCTGGATCCCCACCCACACCCTCACCTTCAGCATGAAATTCCAAAAAGACTATGCCGATGCAGGCATACCCACCTTCCCATCGACGTATGGTCTTGCTGCCACCCGCTTCACCATCGCCTTCTCCTCTGTCCTCGCTGCCGCAGCCATGGTCGTTGCAGGTGTTGGTATCGGTATGGACTGGGGCTTCCTGCGCCTGCTTGGCGTACTTTCCATGGGAATGCTTACCCTGGCAGTCGCCATCACCTTCAAACCCACAGAACGAGTCAACTTTGGCTTGTTCAAATATGCCTCTGTGTATATGCTCGCTGCAATGATCCTGGTCGTGCTGGAAGTCATCTAGCAGAGTACACTAGAAGCCTGTCAGGCTTCATAAAATGAAACTCTCCTCAATGAACCGTTTTTTATTGTTACTCACCGTACTCCTTGCTTCGTATCAGGTATCAGCCGGTATTGATGGATTTGATGTGTTACCCATCACCGCCTATACCATCGCGTTCGGTGTCATCCTCGTCGCCGCACTGCTGATCTTCATTTTGGGAATTGAGGTGCTGGATGCCCCCATCGTAGTCATCCTCTCAACCATCATCCCACTCAGCCTTGCAGTTGGGCTCGTCTGGCAGCACCTCGCCTCCTGGCGGACCTCATACCTGGTCTTCGCCATCATCGGTTTCCTTGCCGTAACCTTGACCCGGTCAATCCAAATGCCAAGCAGACTCCCGGTCATTGTCCTTGCCATCACACACGGCATTGCCGGTATGACCATCTTCCTCCTGCCCATCTTCATTGCCGCACAAGGAGAGACAAAACCCCTCTTCGCTCTGGTTGGGCTTGGCGGTGCATTGATCGGCGTAGTAGGACTGCTGCTATCGTTCCTAAAAACTGGCAAGCCGCTTGTTTCGAGAGAGACGATCATGAAATTGTTCCCAGCATTACTTCTACTCACAACCGCACTTTTTGTAGCTGGCTTCAAATTGGGATAACCCAACCTATAAAAAAATCCCCGCCAAATTGGCGGGGATTTTTTTACTTCTCTGTTTTGTCTGGCATGCCGCTGGAAGATGATTTTCGCATCTGGTCTTCCTGTACCATACGAATACCATTATTGACCTGATTACTCGCCTTGGCAATTTGATCCTGCAACTGCATCAGCGTATCGAGGACATAGTTATCCGCATCCGCACGGACATCTTCAGCTTCAGCACGCGCCTGGGCAAGGATCTGGTCGGCACGGCGTTGGGCTTCCTGAGTGATCATATCCTTTTGTGCAAGCTGATCCGCTTTATCGCGGGCAATTGCCAAAGTGCGGTTGGCTTCTTCCTGAGCCTGTGCCATCACACGGTCACGCTGTGCCACAAGCTGCTGCGCCTTCTTCACTTCTTCAGGAATGGCAATGCGCATCTGGTCGATCAGCTCCAGCATTTTGTCTTCATCCACGACAACATTGTGCGTGAAAGGCACGGCTTTCGCGTCGTTGAAGAGTTCTTCCAGGCGGTCGATTAATTGAAGAATATCCATGGTCTTCTCACACAGAATTTTTTGTTTGAACTTGTATCACTCATTATATGCGGACAATTCTAGCACAAATTAATCCCGTAACGCATTTGGCAGGGATTGCTCGCCCAGTTGGGCGACCTTTTCCTTAAGCGCGTGCTCGACATAGGATGGCACCATACTGGAAACATTGCCATTCAATGTTGCGATCTCCCGTACCGTGGAAGAAGACAGAAAAGTGTGCTGTTCTGCAGTAATAAAAGCAATGGTTTCCACAGCAGCTCCCGCCAGACGTTGATTCGCCAATGCCATCCGAAACTCGAATTCGAAATCCGAGAACACGCGCAATCCGCGCACAATGACATGCGCATTGATCTTTTGAGCAAATTCAATCGTTAGCCCGCTATACCCGGTGACCTTGATCTTGGGGTTATCGTTGAACGCTTCACGCACCAATGCCATACGTTCATCGGGAGAGAACATCAGGTTCTTTAGCGGCTTGTCATACACAGCCATGACCACTTCATCGAAGAGTTTCGAAGCGCGGTTGGCAATATCCATATGACCATAGTGGATCGGGTCAAATGTTCCGGGAAATAAGGCTCTGACCATGGGTATCGTTTTGTCCTTTAGTTTGATTGTCTGTAGTCAGGCAGTCTAACTCACATCGCTCGAAGTGCCCTTCCAGAAGCGCTCAAAGGCTTCGGCAAGCAAGGCATGCTCGGGTTGATTCAGATAGGGGTCGCGCGCAAAAAGCGCCTTGGCTTGTTCACGGGCTTTTTCGATCAGCGCCACATCCGTGATGCTTGCCATCTTCAGTGAAGAGGCAAAACCAGCCTGACGTGTGCCAAGGAATTCACCGGGTCCGCGCAATTTGAGATCGAGGTCAGCAAGCTCGAAACCGTTATTCGTGGTCGCCATCGCCTGCAGACGTTCATTCTCCGCCGCATCTGCATGGGTTGGGATCAAGAGACAAGTGGACGCCACCGACCCGCGCCCGACACGTCCGCGCAACTGATGTAATTGCGCCAGACCGAATCGATCCGCGCCTTCGATCAGCATTAATGTGGAATTGGGTACATCCACCCCCACCTCAATGACCGTAGTTGAAACCAGGATGTCATATTCCCTATCACGGAATTTGAGCATTACCTCGTCTTTTTCACTGGGCTTCATGCGTCCATGCAAGAGACCCAGTTTCAGGTCGGAAAATACCTGATTTGAAAGGGTTTCAAAATCATCCACCGCGGCACGAACATTGATCTTCTCATTCTCGTCGATCAGCGGATAAACAATGAATGCCTGATTGCCGTTCTTTACCTGCGACCGGATCATTGTATATGCACGCTCCCGTTCCTGCGGACGCAGCACATAGGTCGCGATCGGCTGCCTGCCGACCGGCATCACATCCATCACAGAAATGTCGAGGTCGCCGAACATCGTCAACGCCAGTGAGCGTGGAATGGGAGTGGCTGTCATCACCAACAAATGCGGATTCGTACCTTTGCTTCTCAGTTCGGCTCGTTGATCCACCCCAAAGCGATGCTGTTCATCGATGACCACGAATTGCAATTCCTTGAACAGCACATCCGGTTCGATCACTGCATGCGTTCCAATGACGATCTTGATCGAACCATCTGCCAGCCCGCTGCGTATCGCTTCTTTCTCAGACTCGTTCGTGTTCCCCACCAACAAGCGGATCTCTTCTTTTTGTAAAAACCCGCCATCTCCTGCCAATAGGTTGGAGAAGTTGCGGTAATGCTGTTCTGCCAGGATCGAGGTCGGCGCCATAATAGCCGCCTGTGCCCCACTTGAAACCACCATGCTTGCGCCCAGTGCTGCAATGACCGTCTTACCCGAACCAACATCGCCTTGAATGAGTCGGTTCATTGGCTTGCCAGAATCCAGGTCGCGGCGAATATCGTTCAGCGATTCTTGTTGGGCAGAGGTCAGGGTGAAAGGTAAGGCTGCTAAACGCGCGTCCAGCCACTCGTCTGAGACCGTGAAGCGCTTGCCTTCCACTTCCTGCCAGTCACGCTTTTGACGCAGCACGCCCATTTGCAAATAAAAGATCTCATCGAAGGCAAGGCGTTCGCGTGCATGTTTAAGCCGCGCCTGCGAATCGGGAAAGTGAACCTGTGTAAGCGCTTCGCCAAGCGAAACCAGCCGCGCTTCACGCTTGATCATATCGGGCAGCGCGTCCACTACGGCAGGTGCCCAGTAGGTAACGACCTGCTTCATTTGATTTCGCAGCCATTTTTGCGTGATGCGTTCCGTCAACGAGTAGATCGGCACAATACGATTAGTATGGAGGTTTTCCATCTCCACCGACTCCCAATCGGGGCTGTTCATCACGATGCGCCCAAGATACTGATCGATCTTGCCGGAGACTGAGATCGCCTCCCCTACTTTAAAACGGTTCATCAACCACGGCTGATTAAAGAACGAGATCTTCAACGCGCCTGTACCGTCACTAATGACAACCTCAATGATGCTCATCTTGCCGCCGCGCACCGGACGGTTATGCACACTTTGGATCGTACCTAATACCGTGACTACATCGCCATACATCAACGCCTGGATCGGCTTGAGCAGCGAATAATCTTCATAGCGGCGCGGGAAGTAGTACAGCATATCGCCCAGCGTTTTCATGCCCAAGTTCGAAAGCGACTCAGCATTCTTCGGACCGACCCCATTTAGCACGGTTAACTCCGCACTCAAAGCGGCGGGCGTTTGGCTGTGTTTGGCACTTGTGGCAGATTCAAATCGCTGCGGCGGAGCCTGCCTCTGCTTCTGCTGAAATTGCTGGGGAGGATTCTGCTTCGGCTGGCTTTGACTCTGCACTGGAGCCGCCTCGGCGATATCGATATTTGCCGGCTCCTCATCATCGCTTCGCTGCGGACGGGGCGGCAATGGCGGCGCTTTGGGCTTTTGCCCTGCCTCGGGGTAAGTCTCGCTAATGCGCTTCCACAGTCCCTTGAGCGAATCTGCGCGACCGGTAGGGTTCAGCTTTTCATACGAACGCAGGCGCGAAACGACCGCCTGGATCACTTCTTCTGCCACGCCATCGGCGCGGGCTTCCCCTTCCCAATAATCGAGCATCTTGGCAAGTCCGCCAATAATGGCAGTATTCTCATATTTGTTTTCGTGTTCGAGGCGAAAGAATTTGCGTAGTTTTTCCAAAGACGGTTGCATAATGGTCAATTTTATCATGGCGAATGCAGGCAAACCTCCCGGCAGATTACAAAACCATGAAAACGTGCCATATGCCCCCAAAGTCCCAGAATTGAGGCTTGACACAATAACAATTCGAAACTACTATCAAGTTGATAGTAGTAAGATTTTACATCAACTTTGGAGCATACATGAATTGGTTCAACAATAGCAAGCTTTTTGATTTGGCGCGTCGGGGAGAACGCCTTACGCACATCGCAGCGGTTATTCCGCTTTCATTTGTATTTACGATAATCGCTCAATTCGGCGTACTTCCGTTGGTTCTCATTCTTGGTCTGCTCTATGGCTTTACAGACAAAGGCATTTCACTAAACGGACTCTCCAATACACTGACCGGGTTCTGGGCGGGCTTACAACTCGTCACCGCATTCGGATTGATCTATGTCATCCTCTGGGCTTGGCTGAAAAAAGTGGAAAAACGTCCGTTTTGGACGCTTGGTTACGAAACCAAAAACGCCCTCTCACAATATGGGCGTGGATTTTTATTCGGCTCCTTGATGTTTGCCGGTGCGGTGGGGATTCTAGCTTTATTCGGCAGCGTTTCCTTTGAACAAGGCGAGCCTGCCGAACAAGGCATTGCTGCCATTGGCGGTGTGCTCCTTGTTCTCATCGGCTGGATCGTTCAAGGCGGAGCAGAAGAGGTCATCATGCGCGGCTGGGTCCTGCCAGTGATCGGTGCTCGTTATAAACCCTGGCTGGGTCTGTTGATCTCATCTCTGGTGTTTGCAACCCTGCATGGCTTAAACCCAAACTTGAGCGTGATCGCCCTGATCAACCTGGCTTTATTCGGGGTGTTCGCCGGTTTATACGCCATGCGTGAAGGCTCCATGTGGGGCATCAGCGCTTTACACAGTGTTTGGAATTGGGTGCAGGGAAATTTCTTCGGTTTTGAAGTTAGCGGAAACAATGCAGGTGGCGGCACGTTGATCAACCTGATGGAAACCGGCGCAGACTGGCTTACAGGCGGCGAATTTGGTCCTGAAGGCGGGCTGGCAGTGACGACCGTGCTGCTCGTTGCGATTGCGATCACGTTGTTTTGGAAAAGCGATCAAAACCCAGAAGTACAACCCAATCGTGAACAGACGGCACAGATATAGAATTTTTTCATAAAAAGACCCCGATGGGATGGCGTTCCTCCTCATCGGGGTCTTTTTATTTCCTCACTGCTGCAAACCCAATACAATGCGGTCCAAGGTGCGTGCCGATCACCGCAGTCACATTAACGAATAACACATCCCTCGGCACGAACATGCGTGATTTTTCTTTCATCATCTCATTCAGCAATTGACGGGCACGCGGCTCAGCATTTGTATGCAAAATGGCGAGGCGCTGCATCTCCCCCACTTCGAGCAATTGGGCTAGGGTCAGTTCATCAGCTTGACTGGTGGTACGCACAATAGACATCGGCTTCACTTCACCGTCCCGCAACTCCACCACAGGCTTGATGGAAAGCAGTCCGCCGATCCGTGCCACCACAGCAGGGACTCGTCCGCTGCGGCGCAGGTATTCCATGGTATCCAGAGCAGCGATCACTTTCGTCCTATTCCGCGTATCCTCAACTGCCTGCAAGGCTGCTTCTACACCAAGCTCAGCCGCCTCTGCCGCCGCCAATACCTGAAAGCCGATTCCCATCGAGAGTGAGCCGCTATCCACGCAGGTGACTTTGCCGGGAAAATCCTGTGCGGCACGACGGGCAACATTGACCACACCAGATAATTTCCCCGAGACGTGAATGGACAGGATATGGTCACAACCGGAATCGAACAAAGACTGATACGGCGTAAGAAAATCCCCAATGGACGGCGCAGCAGTTGTCGCCGGGGTTTGAAGCGCAGGCAGCTGGTTATAAAAATCTTCGCGGGTGATACCAACCCCGTCCTTATATTCCTTTCCCTCCAAAATAAGCACAGTCGGCACGACATGAATTTCGTGTTGTTCAATGAGATAGGACGGCAGGTCGGCAGTTGAGTCGGTGACGATTCCTAGTTTCATAGGACGAAGTTTAGCATAAATGCCTTCGTCATTACGAGGAGGGTATTCTTCCCGAAAAAACAACCTTGACCGTTAAATCACCTGATACTTTTTTCTTGACATACTGTATTTCACACAGTATAATGCAATAAAGGATGAGATATGGCAAAAACAGAATCTCTTGAAAATGTTGTTTTGGAATTAAGGCGCGGGGTGATCGTGCTGGCAACGCTCAGTCAGTTGGGTACAGCGGAGTATGGATACTCGCTGCTAAAAAAACTCTCCGACCTCGGTTTGGAAGTGGACCAGGGTACGTTGTATCCCCTCCTGCGCCGGTTGGAGGCGCAAGGCTTGCTCGAATCGGTCTGGAAGCTGGAAGAAGCGCGTCCACGCCGGTATTACGTTATTAGTGCAGAGGGAAAGAAACTTCTGCCAAAGTTAAAAAAAGAATGGGCGGGTATTGTGTCTGTGATGGACAAAATGCTCTCGTAAAAAAGAAAGGAAAAAAGACATGAATATGATAGACCGCTATGTAACAGAAGTTGGCAGGAACCTGCCGCTTTTGAAGGGGCGTGAAGATATTGAAAAAGAATTAAAGTCTACGCTGGAAGATATGCTCGAAGACCGCGCAGAGCAGACCGGGCGCGTACGTGATGAAGCCATGGAAATCGAAGTATTAAAAGAATACGGCTCACCTCAAAAAGTGGCAGCAACTTACAACCCACAGCCCTACCTGATCGGACCCAAGCTCTTTCCGTTCTTTTTATTCGTATTGAAGATCGTCATTACCGTAGTGGTAAGTGTGATGTTGGTACTGGCAGGCGTGCAAGCTGTAACGGATACTCCTTTTATGGGCTCAGACTTCGTGAAGATCATCGGCGGCGGACTTGGAAATGCCTTATCGGCAGCCATCGCCGCTTTCGGGAACGTGGTGGTAGTCTTTGCCATCCTGGAGCGGGTGCTGCCTGAAAAAGAGATCGGCGGCTTTAATGAGGAGAAGGACTGGGACCCCGCTGCCCTCGCCAAAGACCCACACCCTGACTCTATCAGCCGCTTCGAACTCATTACCGAGATCGTATTCACTTTCGTTGCGCTTGCCATCTTAAATATTTACCCGCAATGGCTGGGAATGTTCTTCTTTGTAGATGGTGAACAAACCTTCATCCCAATGTTCACCAAAAATTTCTTCCAATTCGTACCATGGATCAATGTAGTGATCGTCGCTGAAATTCTACTGGATGTTTACCTGCTGCGCACCGCCGCATGGGACATTATGACCCGCATCCTCAAAATCCTTATTGAAGCCGCCAGTCTGACGCTCACAGTGTTGATCCTGCGCACACCAGATATTCTAGGCTTCAACGCCGAGTCTTTTGTCAACGGTCCCTTCTCTGCCGAACAAGCCGAGGTCTTTGTCACTGTTGCCACATACACCATCCCCATTGTCCTGGCGATCATTGTCATTATTCAAAGCATAGAACTTGTAAAGGCTGTGTATAAACTAATTCGCATGAGTACCCGGGCAAGGTAAAGAAGAATCAAAAGAGAGGCAGTCATCTTGAGATGACTGCCTCTCTTTATTTTAGGACTACTCGATTGAAAGGATGAACTGGTAGTGCGGCTGACCGCCCTCCTGCACCTCAACTTCGAGGTTGGAGTATTTCACGCGGATCACATCGGCAATGCGATTGGCTTCCACATGCGGCATATCTTCGCCAAAGAAGAGGGTCACGATCTCATGTTCAGCGGCGTCTGCTTTTTCAAGCAGTGCCAGCATACCGGCTTCAACAGTCTCCTCTGAAGCAACGAGTTTCCCATCCAACAAGGTAATGACCTGACCATCTTTGACGGTCACACCATCGATCTCAACCGAGCGGGTGGCAACGGTGATCTCGCCGGTCTTTACATTGCTCATGGCTTTATTCATCTTTGCAGCGATCGCTTCCACGTCGCCGCTGGGGTCAAAGGACAGCATGGCGGCAAGTCCCTGCGGCACTGTACGGGTTGGCACCACCTGCACACTTTTAACCGTCACTTCTTTTGCCTGATTTGCAGCCATCACAATGTTCTTATTATTCGGCAGGATAATGACTTTATCGGTTGGCATATTTTCGAACGAGCTCAAAATATCCTGCGTAGAGGGGTTCATGGTCTGACCACCCGCCACAACCGCTGCCACACCAAGGCTGGCAAAAATACGGCTGATGCCGATGCCTGGCGACACGACCACCACGGCAATATTGCCCGGCTCCACCGCGCCGAATTGAATCTGCGTAGTCTTGCTCTTCTGAATATCGTCCATTTGCGCCATCAAATTTTCAATGGCGACCTTCGTTACCGTACCAATGCCCATGATGTAATCGATCGGCACATAACGGTTTTCGGTCGGCACATGGATGTGCATGCGATACATGCCATCCCCCTCACCCACTTGAATGGATGTGCCCATCTCTTCGAGCTTGCCATAGAATGCCGCCAGATCAAGCTCGCCCGTGGGCACAAAGTCCACAACGATCTCGTAATCCTGCCCCTCTTCCACATCTTCCATCGCGCCTTCGAGGCTCATCGCAGAAAGCGGCTGAACCTGCATGGTGGGCGTTTCAAGCGATTCGCCGTAAATATGACGAAGCATCCCTTCAAGGAAGAAGTACAACCCCTTCCCGCCCGAGTCTACAACGCCTGCCTGTTTGAGGATGGGAAGCATTTCTGGCGTCTTCTTGACCGCTTCATCTGCCGCCTTAACCGCCACCTCAAGCAACTCCACCGCATCTTTAACCGACCCGCGGGCTGCTTCTGCGGCATTCGCCGTTTCTTTTATGACGGTTAAGATCGTACCTTCAACCGGTTTCACGACCCCTTTGTATGCTGTGTCGCGAGCCTCGCCCAAAGCTTTGGCAAATGCGTCAACACTTAATACTGCACTATCATGCACACCGCGCGAAAAGCCGCGCAGGATCTGGCTGGTGATCACGCCAGAATTGCCGCGCGCGCCCATCAACGCGCCTTTCGAAAATGCCGCTGCCATCTCACCGAGATGGTTTGTCCCCAGGTCTTTAACCTCATTCCAAGCCGCTTGCAGGGTCAGGCTCATATTCGTGCCCGTGTCACCATCCGGGACGGGGAACACGTTCAATGAATTGACCACCTGCTGGTTGGTACGCAACCAGGTCAGCCCGGCTTCGACAAGGCGCTTAAAGGCTTGCCCATCAATGGTGCGCTTGCGGAATTTCTCGACGCGTGCGGTATCTATCGCCATGTATTCCTTCTCCTAATCCGTATTACTGATGCGCAGTCCCGCCACATGCACATTGACTGTATTAACGCGCAGCCCCAACGCTTTCTCCACATGGAAGCGCACAGTATTCCCCACGCTTTCCGCCACCGAATTGATGCGTGTGCCGTATTCCACGATCACATGCACATCGATATGGATCTCATCGTCTTTATATTGCACGGAAATACCGCGTGAAGGCTCACGGGTGATCGTAGAAACGATTCCGTCAGCCAAATTTTTGGGTGCCAGCCCCACCACACCATACGATTGCAGGGTGGCGTGGTATGCAATTGTCGCCACCGCGTTCGGCGAGACATGAATCCCGCCCAATGAAGTTGTTTCTTCGCCCATAGGTTCCTCGTTTTCTTAATAAAGGCGTAACCGCCAGATGGATGCTTCAATTTTAGACCAAACCGCCGCTCGGAGCGGCAGAAAAAGCGTACCGTTCTTATTTTAACATCTTATCTTGAAGTTGGTTGCGTTCTATGGTAAAATGCCGTGCCTTCGAAAAGGGCAAATGCAATTTTCAGCAAAAGGTTTTCTTAAGTAAAGCAAGCGATATTTGCAAGGAAAGACGAGAAAGAAAGGATTTCAGACATGGCAAAGTGCAATCACTGCGGCAAGGCAACTACCTTTGGTCACAACCGCTCCTTTTCCCAGCGTGCAACCAACCGCACGTTCAAGCCCAACCTGCAGAAGGTTTCGGTGCTGGAGAAGGGTCGCCTCGTGAAGAAGACGCTGTGCGCCAAGTGCATCAAGACGCTCGGCAAATCATCCTCATAAGGTTTGATCTCTTCGACTCAAGAATCGCGGCGCATTCAGCGCCGTGATTTTTGTTTAAGTTGTTTTGTCTGGGCATGCGTCGCATTTAAGAGGCATTTATAACCTCTTTCAATGCCCGCACCCCTGCCCCACTACCTTGCGGATGCTTGAAAGCAGCGTTGCCGGTGACAAAAACGTTCGCGCCTGCCTGCTTCATGAGCGGCAGGGTTTCCACATTGATGCCGCCATCCACTTCGAGATGTGCAGACGAGCGGAGCGCGTTCAATTTGACACGGATCTCCTCTACTTTGGCGATCATCTCAGGCATGAACTTCTGCCCTGAATAGCCAGGGACAACACTCATGACGAGCACAAGGTCTGCCAGCGGCAATGCAGAATCGATCGCCGAAGCGGGGGTGGCGGGATTCAAGGTCACGCCTGCTTTGCAGCCCAGAGACTTGATCTGTGCGATCAGACGCGGCAAATCGGGGCAGGTTTCTACATGGACGGTGATATTGTTCGCTCCGGCGTCGGCAAAGGCGGGAATATATTTCTCCGGTTCGGAGATCATGAGGTGAACATCCAGTGGGATATTGGCAACCCGTTTGAGCGACTTGACGAATAATGGTCCAATGGTGATATCGGGCGCAAAGTGACCATCCATGATATCCACATGGATCCAGTCGGCACCAGCGGATTGGATGGCGGCAACTTCGTCGGCGATGTGGGCAAAATCGGAGGCAATGATAGAGGGGGCAATAAGGTATTGGGTCATGGGATATAAAAGACCTGAAGGACAATACAAAATCCATCAGGTCTTATTTTTAATTTGGAGGGAAATAGCTCAAGTAGATCATCAGCCCAAAGGGAATCAACCCGCCCCATGCAAGAACGGCAAACAATCCAAGTCCCACAGCAACCCAGTCAATGGGTGCGGCGGGAGTGGCATCTGCCTGATAAACGGGAGCAGGCTCAGGTTGAATGGTCTGAGGCGGATATTGCGGCTGATAAACCGGCTCGGGAATGTATTCCGGTTGAGGCGGGCGGGCTTGGTTTGAGGGGGAGATTCGATCCGCAATATCTTGTTTGATGGTGATAACCGGCTGGGAAGGAACAGCCTCTTTGGCAGGTTTTGCAGGCGCAGGGGCTGTGCCAAATTTTTGCAAAACGCGACCCAACTGGTCAGCAGTACGGTAACGCATGGAAGGTTCTTTGGAAAGCACCTTCATGACGATCTCTTCGAGCGCAGGCGGGATATCGGGAACGTATTCACTAACAGGCAATGGGCGTGCAGAAAGATGCAGACGTGCAAGTTCATCTGCCGAGGAGGCAGTAAAAGGCGGTGTGCCCGTGAGAAGCTCATAAAGAACAACACCCAACGAGTAAACATCGGAAGCGGGGGTAGGACCTTCCCCAGCGGCTTGTTCGGGCGCGAAGTAGAGCGGCGAGCCCCAGACAATATCGTTGCGTTCGCCAGGTTTAATGGTGGCGAGGGCACGCGCAATGCCAAAGTCGGTGACTTTAAGCCGCATGTCTTTTGAGATGAGCATGTTATGGGGTTTGATATCGCAATGCACCAACCCGGCACGGTGGGCGTACCCAACACCCGCGCACGCCTGGATCATGAGCGGAATGCCTTGGTCAAATGGAAAGCGCCCGCGGTCACGGATAAGTTGTTTAAGGTCTTTGCCGGGAATATATTCCATGACGATGTAAAGCAGTTCGTCGGCGGCACCAAAATCGTGTACAGTGACTATGTTTGGGTGCGAAAGATTCGCAGCAGACCGCGCCTCAAGCCAGAATTGCTTCTGAAAGTTCTCGTTGGAGGAGTATTCCTTGCGCAGGACTTTGATGGCAACGGGGCGATCAAGCACAACATCGCGCGCGCGATAGACATTCGCCATGCCGCCTGAACCCAGCACTTCCTGGAGTTGATATCGGTCGTTGAGTAATGCGCCTTCAGTCATTGTGTTGAGATTATACCGTGAGTCGGGAAGGGCAAAGCGTATCCCCGCCATATCTTCATCGTCACCGTTTATTCCCGCCGTATTTATTACAAGTTACGTTATATAATCCCCGCCATGCGTAAGGGACTTTTACTCTACAACCCCGCCGCCGGGCGATTCCCGGTGCGGCGATTCGTACGGGGCATCATCAAGCCGCTGACCGATGCTGGCTGGAGTATTGACATTGCCGAAACTCTGAGCGGAACTCATGCCGTGCAAACTGCCCATCAAGCTGCGCGGGAAAACTACGACGCGGTCTTTGCCATTGGAGGTGATGGTACAGTGGGGCAGGTCGCCAGCGGGTTGGTCCATACAGAGACGGCGCTGGGCGTCATTCCTGCTGGAACGGTCAATGTGTGGGCACTCGAACAGGGACAAAAACCTTTCAGCTGGATTCACCCCGGCAACCTGCGCGAGAATGCCAAACGTCTTGCAAATGTTGAACCTCAATATGTAGATGTAGGCGATTGTAATGATCAGCCTTTTTTATTGTGGGCAGGCATCGGGTTGGACGCGCAAACCATCAGCAAGATCGAACCGCGTCCACGCATTTTCAAACACATGGCAGTGCCGCATTTTTTCGTCACTACAGTTTGGGAAGCCACCTTTTGGCAGGGACTTGACTTGCGAGTATATGCCGAAGATAAATTAGTGGAAGGGCGTATCCTCGTCGCCGTCGCCACAAACATCCGGCACTACGCAGGGGGCATGTCTGTCATTTCTCCCAATGCCCTGCTTGACGATGGCGAAATGGATCTATGGCTGCTCAGCGGCGAAAACGTTGCAGATACCTTCCGTCACTTTTTCGATCTCGTTGCAGGAAGGCATCTTAACTCTGAATATGCGCGCTGCATTCCGTTCCAAAATGTGCGCATTGAATCCGATGCGAACTTTTCCATTCAAGTGGATGGCGACCCAATGCTCGGCGGTCACAAGGCAGAGATCAAGGTTAAACACCGCGCGCTCAAAGTGCTGATGCCTGAAAACGCTTTATACTTATTGAAAAATCCACAGAGATAACATGGACTTACGCCCTTACCTGAATCGCTTCGTCATCTACGGCGCTTTGATCATCGCCGCAGCTCTGATCCTGATCACACTCATTCTCATCGGCTGGACCACGCCCCGCTTCTCTCCTGAAGTTGGGTTTGCGCCTGCCGATCTGACCATGATCCCCGCCCCCCCCCACACCCCCGCCGCGACAGCCATCCCCACCACTGACCCACTCGCCACCCCGGTCATTGATCAGAACACAGTTCACATAGACGGCTATGTACAGATCACAGGTACCGGCACAGATGGCTTACGTATCCGTTCTGCACCAGGCTTAAACACAGATACTGTCTTCCGCGGTGAAGATGCCGAAGTCTTTCTGGTCAAAGATGGCCCGCAAAGCGCGGATGGATATAGCTGGTGGTATGTGGTTGCTCCGTACGATGATACCCGCGCAGGCTGGGCAGCTGCTGAATTTTTGGCGGTTGTGCCTGCACCATAATCTCACCCTGCCCATTCTCTTTAGAGGTGGGAGAAAAAGGAAAAATGAACGAAAAGCCTACTGGTATTACTGCAAACAAAAGCAAGCGTGAATTTACTGTGCAATGGGATAGCGGACATGTCAGCGTGTATCCCTTTGGGTTACTGCGAGCGGCTTGTCCATGCGCTTCATGCCGGGGCGGACATGAGAACATGAAATCGGAACCAGACGCAGATGTATTCACCAAGCAGATGGAAGATAACTCATCCACTCGAATCTCGAATGTGGTCGCGGTCGGTTCCTATGCGTTGACCGTTGTCTGGGAAGATGGGCATGATTACGGCATTTATAACTGGCATTATCTACGCAAACTGTGTCCATGCGGGGAGTGTCGGAAGTAGTTTAGATTATCTGGTCATTAAAACAAAACGGGCGAGTTCGGGAAACTAATCCCGAACTCGCCCGTTTGATTTTCTGTATTGTTAAGGGGTGGAGGTTGCAGACGGCGTTTTGGATGTGCCTGAAACAGTCGGCGAGGCACCAGGCTTCGGGGTTCCTGTGGCAGGTGTCGGTGTGGAGGTTGATGCGCTGCCCTTCGGAGTGCGTGACGGAGTGAGGGTAATCGTCGGCGGGACGAGTGTGGTGAGCTGTTTGCGGGCTTCGTTGCGCATTTCCGGGGTCATCACTTCTTCGTCCAGTTTTAGCAGGTCCTGCCAGGATTTGATGGCATCGCGAATATCGTTACGCTGTTCCTGAATACGCGCGCGCCAGTACAGTTCGAGCGCTTTTTCTTCGTCGGTATCAGCAAGTGAACGCATGGACTCAGCCTGCAGGAAGGCGCTGCCGAATTTTCCAACTCCATAGAGGGCTTTTGCGTACCCCAGCCGGGCTTCAAAGGACTCGGGCTCTTCTTCAACGGCTGCATTCAAGTCGCCTTCGGCATCTTTGAAATTGCCAAGCTCCACGTTCGCCAGTCCGCGATAGATTAGGTAATTCTTCATGCCATTACGGTTGATCAGTTCGCCGCTATTAATGGCATTTACAGTATTCTGATATTCGCCAAGGAAAAAATACGCCTGACCTAGTTTTCCAAACCCTGTGGCATCCTCTGTTTGATAGGTCGTATACAGGCGCAGGGCTTCCACGGCGTTAACATAATCTTCCTGATCCAAATAAAGATCACCAAGCATTTTATAGGTTGACATGTTCAAGATATCGGCTGAGTATGCCTTACGGGCATATTCCAAGGCGTTTTCTTTGTCGCCATCGCCAAGGTAGGCAGTGGCATACGCAAGGTAAACTTCTGGAGAACCAGGCAATAATTTTTCGGCAAGTTCCAGGTCGGCAAACGAATCTGCGAAGTCACCGCGACGGATCAACCAGCGCGCACGATCCAGATAGGCTTCACCGAAGTTCGGGTCAAGGTCAATGGCTTGTGCGAAAAGTGGACCTACTTTCGCATCAGGGTCTGCCATCAGCCGCACTCGGGCAAGCCCAAGATATGGAGCGGCGAAATTTGGATCCATATCGATCGCTTCGTTATACGACTCAAGCGCTCGTCCTATTTCCCCTTTGAAACGATAGGCTTCACCGATCAAGAAAGGAATATCGGCAGCGTCCGGCTCAATGGGTTTAAGCAGGAGCATATTCTCGATAAAAATATCCCAATCACCGTCTTCATATGCTTTTTGGGCAATGCGGAACTGATCCACTGCAGCGGCAGAACGTGGAGTATTTACGTACAATGGAGTGGGTGTATACGTTGCGTTGAGGAATGAGGAAAGTGGCGTCGGTCCGCTGAATACCTCAGTGGGAATGGCTGTCGCGCCAAAGATGGTGGGGGTTGCTGTGAACGTTGGGGAAGGTCCCGGTGTGTTGGTGGGGGCTCGTTCGATCGCTCCAAAACGCGGCAGGATAACGCCAAAATATATAATGGCGCACATACCAACTCCAATCGCCGTCAAGCCGCCAAGCCGGAGAACTGGGTTGCGTAATGCCACACGCAAGCCGCGCTCTTTTGGCTTTTCATGCGCCAGGAGTAATTTCTCCTCCCAGGCACGTGGACGGTTCATGGGGAATGGCTGAATGGTCTCATCTGGAGACAAGGCGCCAAGCAAGATCAAGCCGCGTTTGGCGGTGGAATTTTCCGGGTCCAGTTTGAGCGCTGTTTGCAGACAGTAGATGCGCTCTTTCGTGGCATCCACAGAAGCGCTGAGCCAGATCCAATAGGTGGGATTATTCTGGTCAGTTTTCAGCAGGAGCGTCAATAGTTCCTTGGCGCGCGGTTTGTCGCCGCGACGAAGGGCGTTGATGGCATCCTGAAAGATGGTATCGCTATTCTGCTCGCTGTTGTGCTGCGCTTTAAATTCACCGGTCATGGCTTCATTTTAATTCAATTCATGGAATTCTTCGACCTGATATATATAAACTTGCAATTTTGCCTTCCGCCAGGTATTGGGGGGTACGCCCATCTTATAGCAAAGCTGATTCAGGAATTCCTCAGGGTCGGGAATTTTCTCCCAGACCTGCGGCAGGAAGGTTGCCCTGCGCCTGCCTTGTTTGAGGATGACTCCATCGATCTGTGGTCTTAATTTTGAAGGCAGGTCTTCACCAGTGGAGTATTCCAACTCCTGCGGCGCAGAAAGATAGGAGACTTCAATATTGATGAGGCGTAGTTCCGACTCAGTTACGGGTGGGAAGCGCGGGTCTTTCAACGCTGCCGCAATGGCATGCTCACGTACATCCTCTGCCAGAGGTTGGTAGGCTTCCAAGGCTCCAATACATCCGCGCAGTTCGTTTCGAATGGTAAGCGTGACAAAGGATGCGCCGTTTTCGCGCAACGTTTGCGTGAGCGTTTCTGTGTTTAACGGCAATAACGCAATTCCCCGAACTGCGTTTTCAAGCGCCTCGCGTGCAAGCTGCAAGAGTATTTGCCTGTCCTCGTCATTCAATGATGTTGACATCTGACCTTCCAATCGCACCACCATCGGATCGCCAAAAGTTGACCTATTTCAAGTGCGCCAATTTCCAATACTCGCGGTTGTGATACAACAGCGGCTCCCCCGTACCAGTGCCGTGTGCGGCAACCACTACTGCAATGAAAAGCATATTCATCCCCGCATCATAGGTCTGGACGACGCGGCAATCCATCCATGCCAGCCCACCCACGATCAAGGGGGAGCCAGTCGCCAGCGATTTAGTCTGAACGGTCGCGAGCCGGTCTTCCACTTCAGGCATGCGTCCGGCAAAAAGGTCTGAGACCTGTGTCTGGTCAGCTGCGAGGATCGTCACCCCAAAAGCATGGGATTTCAACACCAATTCACATGTGCGCGTATGTTGTTGCAACGAAACAGTGACAAGTGCCGGGTTTAAGGATATGGATGTGAAGGAGTTGACGGTCATACCGTGCCGTTCCCCTTCATGAACGGCTGTGACTACAGTCACACCTGCTGACCATGCTCGCATGGCAGACCGCAGGGCTTCAGGGTCGAGGTTTATCATAGTTAAAAAATTTCCCATTCATTTTCATCATAATTGCCGGAGAGGGGCACGTCAAGCCAGAATTCGTCAAGTCCTTGATACAGAAGCAGCATAAATCCTTACCTTGTATATCATCTATCTTGTGGAAATAACACAAAATAAAACTTAATTGCCTTTCAGGCTGGCGTGGTAAACTCACCGGCATGTCACCAAAAGTTAGAAATATCTTGCTGGGGCTGGCAGGCATGCTTCTGCTGGCTGTCCTTGTCTATCAGATCCCCGCTGTAAAATCACGCCTCGAATGGCGGTTGGATGTTTTTCAGATCTATGTCAAAAATGTGATCAACCCCGTTGGTCCAGTACCGACGGCATTGCCCGTCACGCCGCAACCGGTCACATCCACAGTTGTAATCACGAACACGGCTATTGCACAAAGTGCGCCGAGCATCACCCCCACCGCAACCTTCCCCCCGCTTCCAGCGCAAGCGTCCATCGTTTCGCCTCCTTACGAGAAACAGACCGCCAACAATTGCGGACCTGCCACCTTATCCATGGCTCTGCATCTCTACGGCTGGGATGGAGAGCAATCCGACATTTCATATTACATCAAGCCCGTATCCGGCGACCGCAACGTGAACCCGGAAGAGTTGCGCTACTTCGTACGTACACAGGCTGGCTGGCTTAACCTCGAATATCGAGTTGGCGGAAATATTGAACAGATCAAACGGCTGCTCGCCGCGAACTACCCTGTCATCGTGGAAACGGTCACTTCGTTAAATCCAGCCGATGCTCTTGGTCCTACGGATGATCTTTGGGCGGCACATTACATGCTTATCACTGCCTACGACGATGCCAAACAGGAATTCACCATTCAAGATTCCTACCATGGTCCCGATCTAACCATCTCGTACGCCCAGCTTGATCAGGATTGGAAGCCATTCAATAACGTTTATCTTGTGATGTACTTCCCGCAATTCGAAGATGAAATGAAAGCCCTGCTCGGATCAGACTGGGATCCGAACCTGAATCGCCAGCGAGTCCTTGCCGCCACTGAATCTGCCGCCAACGACCCCGCCGCCAGCGGATTTGACTGGTTCAACTACGGCAGCAATCTCGTCTTCTTTGAACGCTACGAAGAAGCCGCCCGTGCTTACGACAAAGCCAGGGAACTGGGCTTGCCTTTGCGCATGTTCCGCTATCAGTTTGGTCCCTTCCTTGCCTACTTCCACTCGAACCGAAATGAAGACCTGCTCAGCCTGACCAACTACGCGCTTGGCGTTACAGAAATGTCTGAGGAGGCATGGTTGTGGTATGGCTACGGTCTCTACCGCAAAGGAGATTACGACGCCGCACTAAAAGCCTGGCAAAAAGCAGATTCCATCAACCCTAATTTTTTTGAAGACCAGGCACGCAATGCCATGCAGCTTGTTCAATAGTCATTAAACGATAGACCATGATAAAAAAAATATACCCTCTCTTGATTCTCTTCCTTGTTGCCTGCCAGGCAGCGCCAACCTCCGCGCCTGAAGCGACCCTGACACCGTCAGTCACGCCGCTCCCCGCCACCGCCACAGAGACCAGTACCCCAACTTCAACACCTGTCCCAGCCGCAACCGCCACGGCGGATACTTTGCGTATTTCTGCCAAAGACGGCATGACCCAAATCCAAGTCGCTGCCGGAACCCTCTTCATGGGCGGCATGGATGTCTACCGCGAGAACGATGAGCAACCCGCCCATGAGGTGAAGATTCATTCCTTCTGGATCGATCAAGTGGAAGTGACCAACGGCATGTACGAATTATGTGTACAGGCAGGTAATTGCCGCCCGCCTCGAGAGATCCGTTCGGATAACCGCGAAGAGTATTTTGGAAACCCGGAGTTCCGCGATTATCCTGTGGTCTATGTTGCCTGGTTCGACGCAGATGCCTATTGCACCTGGGCAGGGCGCCGTCTGCCCACCGAAGCTGAATGGGAACGTGCCGCACGTGGAGACGATAAACGCAACTATCCTTGGGGGGATGAGGAGCCCAACCAATACAATTCCAACTCAGTGAATGTTGTTGGCGATACAACACGTGTTGGCTCGTATGCTGAAGGGGCAAGTCCGTTCGGAGCATTGGACATGGCTGGCAATGTCTGGGAATGGGTGGCAGACCTTTATCGCCCCAACTATTACAGTACCGCTCCATTGGAAAACCCACCGGGACCCTCCGCCGAAGAAGTGTTCAGCACCTTGCGCGTTATGCGTGGAGGTTCTTTTCAAGAAGATGGAATTTTTCTTAGAGTGGCAAATCGCAACTTTCTTGAAGGTCCAGACCCGAAAGCAGATCCAAATAACGAAGCGCATTATGGAAAAAGCTCCAGCCGCATCGGCTTTCGATGTGCCGAAGATGCCAATTAAATTCTTGTAAGTACAAGAGCAAAAAAATTAATGATCGCCCCGTTCCTTGGATGAAAATCCATTGACGGGGCGATCATGCTTAATATCGCTGAGATAACCAAAATCAAGAAGAAACAGGCTAATCGCCTGTGAAATGGTGTGATTAATCCCAGATTCCCTTTTCGATCCATGCAACTAACAAAGATGTAAGAAAAAAAAGTCCAAATCATTCCCACTTAACCCCCTTTGGGGGATTAGGCTTGCAATCCTTATTTTTTATACTGAGGGCAGATCAAAAGGAGCCAACTATGAAAAAGATAATCCCTATTTTTACTGTAATAGCGATCTTTGTCTCTGGCTGCAGCATGGGGAATGCTCAGCCAACGGCAATCGCCCTGCCAACCGCCCCAGCCACACTGACCCCAGCTGCGGTTAATGCGCCTGCCGAAGGTATCACTAATGGTGAACCCGGGCAGGAGCGTGTTTCCACTGCAGACGGCATGCCCGCTGCGTTCATCCCTGATGGTACCTTCCGCATGGGCGCATTAGATCCTGAAGAAAAGAAAGATGAAAAGCCGGATCACACCGTGACCATGAAGAATTTCTGGATGGATAAACTCGAAGTGACCAATGCCATGTATGCACTTTGCGTTCAAGCAGGCGCCTGCGAACCGCCGCAAACTTTTAAATCACAAGCGCGCGAGTCGTATTTCAATAACCCTGAATTTAACGACTTCCCGGTTGTATATGTCACCTGGCTCCAAGCCGATACATACTGCAAATGGGCTGGGCGCCGCCTGCCCACCGAAGCGGAATGGGAATATGCTGCGCGCGGAAATGACTTCCGCACATTCCCGTGGGGTGACGACCGCCCGGATTCCTCACATGGCAACTTTAACTATTTTGTTGGTGATACCACCCGTGTTGGAAGTTATCCCGCAGGTGCAAGCCCATACGGCATCCTCGATATGGCTGGCAATGTTACTGAATGGGTCTCTGACTATTACGATGGTGATTACTACGCCCAGGGCGCGAATGTAAATCCCACTGGTCCGAATGCGCGCGAGTTGTACTTCAACCGCGTGGTACGTGGCGGCAACTTTCAGGATGTCTTTGACGACGTCCGCCTTGCCAATCGCGCATCGGTCCGCGGCTCGAACCCAAAAGCAGATGATATTTATTCGGAAGATTATCTCGGCGAATTTTCTCCCAAGATCGGTTTCCGCTGCGCTTCAGACTAAGCCTCAATTTGTTTCTAAAACAGCCGCCGGGATGAACCCGGCGGCTTGTTTTTATTGACTCTCATTTTTTGCTATGGTATTATCCAACTTGTAATTGAATAGTCCTAAAAAGACGCTCTTATCCAGAGAGGCGGAGGGAACGGCCCTGCGATGCCTCGACAACCGGTCAACGAAAGTTGAGCACGGTGCCAATTCCGACAGGATAGCTGGAAGATGAGAGGGTAGCGAAAAGCATAGCTTGAATTGCCCTTTCTGCATGTCTGAAAGGGCAATTTTTATTCAATCAAGGAGAAACAAAAACAATGTCCAATACTTTTATGTCTTCCCCCAGTCTGATGTTCACATCAGAATCGGTGACGGAAGGGCATCCCGATAAGATCTGCGATCAGGTCTCGGATGCCGTTTTAGATGCCTGTCTTGAACAGGACCCCCGCTCGCGTGTGGCGTGCGAAACCGCTGTAAAAACCGGTTACGTCATGCTGCTCGGTGAGATCACCACCAATGCTCATATCAATTACGACGAACTCGTTCGCAAGACTGTAAACGAGATCGGGTATGACTCCAGCGAAAAAGGTTTTGATGGTAATTCGTGCGGTGTACTGGTCGCCATTGCCAAGCAATCCGGCGATATCGCCATGGGCGTCAATCAGGCACTCGAAACCCGCGACGGTCATCACCTGACAGATCAAGAAGTTGAATCCATCGGCGCAGGTGATCAGGGCATGATGTTCGGCTACGCTTGTAACGAAACCCCGACCTTGATGCCGATGCCCATTTACCTTGCGCACAAGCTCACCCGCAAACAAAGTGAACTCCGCAAGAGTGGCGCCATCTCCTGGCTGCGCCCTGATGCCAAGAGCCAAGTGACTATTGAATATTCCAATGGTCAACCCAAACGCATCGATACTGTACTCGTCTCCACCCAGCACGCTCCTGAGATCTCGCAGAATGAGCTCATTGAAATCATTACTGAAGAACTCATCATGAAGACCCTGCCCGAAAACCTTGTAGACAAGAAACTCAAGGTTTTCGTCAACCCGACCGGGCGCTTCGTGGTCGGTGGTCCGATGGGCGATGCCGGTGTGACCGGACGCAAGATCATCGTTGACACCTATGGCGGCATGGGTCGTCATGGCGGCGGCGCCTTCTCTGGGAAAGACCCCACAAAAGTGGACCGCTCTGCTGCTTACGCGGCGCGCTATGTAGCCAAAAACGTCGTCGCTGCAGGTCTGGCTGACCGCGTGGAAGTTCAGGTTGCGTATGCCATCGGCGTATCTCACCCGCTCTCTGTGAACGTGGAAACGTTTGGTACCGCTAAGATCGCGGACGAAAAGATCTCCGCGCTCATCGCAGAACACTTCGACCTGCGCCCCGGCGCGATCATCCGTGACCTCGGTCTGCGCAAGCCGATCTATCGCAAGACCGCTGCCTACGGTCACTTCGGTCGCGATGACATCGAATTCCCCTGGGAACGCACCGATAAGGCTGCCGCTTTGAAAAAAGCTGCTGGTCTGTAATAATTTAGATAGTAGTAAGGTAAAGCGCCTCTGATCTCTCAGAGGCGCTTTTTGATTAATTCTTTACTATTTTATTTTATGGCTTTTCTAAGCCATGTGCTGTCAACAACGCTTCATTCTCCAAAATTTCCGCGGTTGCGCCATCTGCCACAACACGCCCTTCATCCACCACAACTGTACGGGGAAAAAGTTCGCGCACCAGCGCCATGTCGTGCGTGGAAACCAGCATCGTGATGGGCAGGTCGCGCAGCAAGTTGATCAGTGTCCTGCGGGCACGCGGGTCAAGCCCGGCTGAGGGTTCATCCAGCACCAACAGACTAGGGTTCATCGAAAGCACAGTAGCGATCGCAATGCGCTTCTTCTCCCCCACGCTTAGGTGATGAGACAAACGATCACGATATGCAGACATGCGCACAGCTTCGAGTGCAGCATCCACGCGTGTGCGCACTTCTGCTTCAGGTAAGCCCATGTGCAATGGACCAAATGCCACATCCTCAAAGACAGTTGGTGAAAAAAGTTGGTCATCCGGGTTTTGAAAAACAAGCCCTACCATGGAACGAATGGCGGGTAGATTTTCACGAGTGAGGCGCATCCCTGCAATATCCACATCGCCCTGCCCCATCAATATCCCATTCAGATGCAGCATCAACGTGGACTTGCCCGCGCCGTTCGGACCCACCAGCGCAACCTTATCACCTTCGTGCAAATTAAGCGACACGCCGTTCAATGCCGTATGTCCATCCGGGTAGGAAAAGTGCAAGTCACGGACGACGAGTACATCCCCGTTATTATCTGGCTGGGTAAATTGATTTTTTATATGAGTAACCGGCATTAGAACCTTCCAATGATCTGTATTACAAAAATAACAGCAACCGCGAACGCTGTTGCAAAATAATCTGTAGATTTCATCTCATGCGCATTCAACGTATAAAGATGACCGGAGTATCCACGTGCAACCATCGCATTGTAGATACGGTCACTACGTTCGTAGCTGCGCAGGAATAACTGTCCCGCCATATTCCCCGCCACCTTCGCCCGCCACAACACGCCTCCACCGGATCTCGAACCTGTCACTGCCGCCGAACGGGCTTCCCTCGCCCGCAGCAGGCGGAAGACCTCATCTGTCAGCACGAAGAGATACCGATAAAGAAATGCAATAATGGTGGTCAGGATCGCAGGCACACGCAGATGCTCCAAAGCATGGATCAGATCCGGGAAGCGCGTTGTGGCTACCAGCAGGATCGCCATCTGCACTGAGAGCCAGGAACGGATCAGGATACTGACGAAGCGCAATAAACCTGCATCCGTGATGGTCAGATCACGCATCAAAAACCGAAACGATAACAATGCCTCACCAGGAATGGAAAATAAAACCGTGATCGCGATCAAAGCGAATGGCAATGCAATGATGGAACGCTTAAGGGTATAGCCAAACCCAAGTTTTGAAAGAAGATTACAGCCAAGTAGAAATAGCCAGGCAAAAACAAATGCCAGCCAGGCGCCATCCGGCAGCAAGGCATTCGAGACGATAAATACCACCGTTGCAAGCGTCTTTACCCGCGGATCGAGGCGGTGAAAAAAACTTTCTTTTTCGTGATACCGATCAAAAGCATCAAAGTGCATGTGAACCTATTCAGAGGTGCATAAATTATAAATTTACGCACCTCGATTCTATGTCTACTTATGAAGACTTCGCCTTCATTCCTCGACCGACAAGCATAATAATGGCGGCAACTACGATCACACCCACCACTCCAGCCATAATTGTAGATAAGGCAGTTTCACCCAGGAATGGAATGGTGTAATCAGGAATGATTTGGAATGGAGAAGACTGCCCTGCATCGATAAAGCCCATATTGATGGCGACACGCTCCAAGCCATCCGGGTCGGCGGAAGCCAGCGGTGAAAGCAGCACAACCACCAGAGAAATGATACCGCCAACATAGACCCAATTCTGGCTGGCTTTTGCCGATTCAGACCCCTCACCCAACAGGTCGGGGCGGGTCTGAATGATGAATGCCAATGCTGAAACTGTGATCAAGGCTTCACCAAGCCCGATCAATGTATGCACACCCAACATGGCAGGGATGACAATACTCAATTGAGAAGTCCCACTCAACCAAAGTTGTAGAGCAGTCAATAGAGCACCTGCCATCACCGAAAGCCAGGCGGCAAAACCTGCCACACCAAGCTTGACAGTACGCGATCGCCCAGCCACAGAACGATAAAGTCCATACCCGATGGCAGCAGTCACAAGCCCCATGTTCATGATGTTAGCGCCCATCACAAGCAGTCCACCATCCTGAAAGAGTAATGCCTGTACCGCAATGACAGAAGTCATCACCAGCATGGCAGCCCAAGGACCAAGCACGATCGCCGCCAACGCTCCGCCTAATAAGTGACCAGATGTACCGCCCGCGACTGGGAAGTTGATCATTTGGGCGGCAAAAATAAAGGCTGCCATTACACCCATAAGCGGAATCTGTTTCTCGCCCAAAGACCGGTTCGTACGTGAGATGGCAGCGCCGATCACCAAGGCAGTGATCACCCAGCAAATGACCGAAACGATCAGACTGAGAAAACCGTCGGGGATGTGTAAAGGTACGGGGGAATAAAACATAGTGTTATCTCCTTTTTATGATTGACAATTCGGACATAAACCAAAAAATGTAAGGTGGCTATCGGTTAGTTTATAGCCACTCGCAGTTTCAAGAGTTTGATACATAGACTTAATAAGTTCGTGCTCCACCTCCATTTCATTCCCACAAGTGCGGCAAATGAGGTGATGGTGCTCATGCCGCGCAAGTTCGTAAACAAGGTGCCCGTTCCCCGTCAATGCCGGGCGCGCCAGACCATTCTCGGCAAGGAATTCGAGAGTTCGGTAAACCGTGGTTTCGGTTAGACCGGGCAATTCATGGCGAGCCTGCTCGTAAACTTCAACCGGTGACATATGTCCCCGTGAATGATGAAGCACATGCAGAATCGCCAGCCGCTGGGGGGTCATTCGGTAGCCGCGGGCGCGCAGTTGAGGGGAATATTCATTGGCACAGGACATATTTCTCCTTATTGCAACTTTTTGCAATAATATATTTTATAGAAGAGCGCAACGGATGTTTTCTTACAAACAAAAAAGTCCCCTTTTCGGAAGTCAGAAAAGGGGACCCACTTTGCTGTACAAAAAGAAGAGCTAGGGCTCCCAGACAAAATGGACAAGCGCAGCAAGCATGGGTTTGCCTTCTTCACGAACCATGCCAACCGCCCAGGTTTCCCAATCCAAGCCGCCATTTTGGTCGGTGCCCGGGAAATGGATAGAGTAATACTCCATGCCATTGTAGGGCCACTCCGCAAGATAAGTTACGCCGCCTGTTCTTAGTTCATTGCATGTGACAACAGCATTAGCTTCAAATACTTTTTCAAGTGAGGGCAATACGACATCCTGAAATGAGCCTTTCACCGGTTCCCCACTACCAATGCCTGGTCCCCAATCTGCCTGATAGGTGGTTTCAAAAATGAACTTGATATTGTCGAAATAAGTAACTACATTACCCCCACGCAGATAACGAACTCCCACTCCACTGGTCGGGCTGACTAGAGATGCAAGCAATTCTCCATTACGGGACTTAATGGAAGTTTGCAAGAGACTTACCAGCTGCAAAGCACGGGTATCCTGGCAAAAGGTGGGATTGTAATTTTCAGGAATGGAAGTGAGCAAAGCCGGGACTTCATTCAAGCCCACTGTGGGTGTTGTTGCCGGGATGGAGGTGGCAGGAATAGCTATCAATGTGGAATAGGTTGGCAGCGGCGTAGCAGAAAAAATAGAGGTAGGAGGCGGAGGCACGTCCACAGGTGCGGAGCAGGCGATGAGAGTCAAAACGAAAATGGGAAGAAATATACGCTTCATTTTCATCCTTTCAAAATAAAACTGGCGGAGGGTCTCCGCCAGTTCATTTTACTCTTTTGGGCCTGCATCTTCAGTCATTTTTTGCGCAACCTTTTTTATGACCTCAGATACACCACTGATGGGATTTTTCAGCGTTTCGAACGCCACTTCCACGATCTCGGGAGCCATGCGTTTAACGTTTCGGAAGCGCCGTGCAAGAAAAGACTCATCTGGCTCGGGCTTTTCCAATTCCTGCTGAGCATCTTGCAGTTCTGCCTTTATATCTGCCATTTCCTGAGGAGGGATCGCCTTGTTATCCTGCAGCTTTTCATAAAGTCTGTCGAAGATCGCCGGGAGGTTTATCGTGGTACTTGAGGCGTTGCCACTCCCTCCAATGACAATGTTCGTGTTATTGATCTGGTTGCCCACGACAACACTATGATCCCCTCCGCTTATTCTGGTGCTTTTTGATCTGCCTGCCATATACACTCCTATGAATCTTTTGGTGCGATCGCTACACGGAATCCGAGATCATCATTGAACATCAATGGGATCGACCAGTTGCAGAAAGACGAACGGGCGAACCATTGATAGCCGATCCATGAGCCGCCGCGAACGATGCGGTATTTTTTATCTTCGTCATACCAGGAGCCAGTCCACTCCCAGACATTTCCGCTCATATCCCAGGTATCTGTAGGGCTGGCACCTTGCGGGAAGGTTACTACTGCGGTGGTACCGCCCAATCCCGAACCGGTGCTATCGCTATCCCATGTATTGGCGGCGGCTTTGTTGAAGCCATCACCCCACGGATATTCGCGCCCGTCAGTACCGCGTGCAGCGCGCTCCCATTCATCGGTGGTCAGCAAACGCACATAATACCCATCTGGCACTGCCACGATCTTCTTCGAGAGCCATTTGCAATAAGCTTCAGCCTCGAACCAGCATACCCCCACCACTGGTACGATCGGGTTGCTCAACTCGATGTTGTGCCAATAATACGGCATGTTACGTTTGGCAAGCGGACGATGCTCCAACCAGTCGCGCTCAACCCCTTCCATGGTGCGTTGGTCATATTTGCCGGTACGCCATTCCCAGCCAAGGTCACTCCAGAATTCCCGGTTCTGGTAACCATCCTCTTTGACGAAGCGTGCGAACTGAATATTGGTGACGGGATACCGCGCGACAAAATAGTTATGCGGAATACGCTTCGGCTCTTTCCTAACTCCGGCTTGATACTCATCAGACGGAACTTCCACGAACCGATCCAAGTCGCCTGGTCTCCAGCCAAGTCGCCCCAGCAAGATCCCCGCATGCCGCCGCAATTCAGGGCGAATGCCCTCGTCTTGCATGGCAGTCACCAAGGCGTCGATGACATGGTCACGGCTGCGTGGAGGCACACCATTGGGCCACGTATCAAGCACGGCATCACCAGCCAAAACAACCGCTTCACCTGCGGGTCCGGGCTGCGCATCCACCAACGCCTCGACAACCTCACCAGCTATCTTTGGCAGTTGTTGACGAATGCCCAAATACCCAATGGTCAATAGTGTAACTTCGCGCCAGGCTTGCTCGCCGACATGACGAGATAAGGTGTCAATGATGGGTTTTGAATCGCCCTGCCCCATGAAAGCCAATGCAACCGCGGCAAGGTATTCTTCAAATGTAAGATGGATGAACCCATATTCCCCAGGTCCACGTTCAAGAAGCAAGGCAGCATGTTCGCGTACATCCAACATGAATTGACGGGATGCCTGATGTGGTGAGCTTTCGCCGCGCTCGTGAAAGAGTTCCTCCAGCTTGCGGCGCATATCCTCACGCCCTACCAAACCCACCCCCGGGCTGACTTCGTGCATCCACAATGCAAGCGGTGCAAGGATACGCACGGTCTGGATTTCGTCGATGTCTCGCCCTGGGGCACGTCCGCTTATGCTACGGGCACGATTCCAGGTTGAAAGCAAGGTCGAGACGTATTGGTCATAAAGTTGAACGCGCCGTTCAGGTAGAGTAACACCCTGGCGTTTCATCAAAGCCAGGATTGTCAGCAAAAGAGGCGTAGAAGCTAACTGCCGCACGCCCGGGTTGTGATTGATGGCATCCAACAATTCGCGGCGGTCGGCTTCGGCATCTGCCTGCGCAACCGAGGTATGCCCCTGTGCCTGCTTTTCTAGCGCACTTGTCCAACGGGTGACAAAACCTTCGATCTCATCGTCGTCAAAGTCCACGATGGTGCATTCAGCCAGGTTTTCTGCAGATGGACGCACGGCACGATACCCGATCACACGGCTGGTGAGCACGAACTTATTACCTTGGTGACGGTGGAAAGTATAAAAATCCACCACGCGTTCAACAACGGTGTTACGCAAGTTCAGGTCACGGACTTCATCCAAACCATCCAAAAGGATGAGCGCGCGCCCGGCTTTAAGTGCCTCCCCCAGCATGGGTCCGATCGGCAGGTCTGATCCAATCGCCGAAAAATACTCGGCAATAAAATCATCCAGGCGTGTATCTTTATTCTGTAGTGCGTTCGCAAATGCGGCAAGCGGAAGCAGTATGGGCAGGTAATCCTTTAACCCCATATCGGCGCCTTCACCGCGCGCCAATCGCACTGCTAAATATTTTACAAAGGTGGTCTTCCCTGCGCCTGGGTCACCCAATACAATGACCCCTGAATAATTCTTCAAGACGTTCAACAAGGGAACAGGGTCGCCAAAATGCAACGGGTCTTCGTATTCGGCAACGTCACGCCCGGCAAGGCTCAAGTCGCGTTTCCAAGTCTCCCCTTCCGGGAGTTCCATACGTGCTTTAAGAGGCACATACAGATCAAGCAGTTTTAGTTTCAGCGGAACCCGGTCTGAAACCCCCATACCTTTAAGGCTAAGATAATAATGCCGATCGGTAAGGTACGCGAGATATGCAGCCGTAGCCTGTTTTATGGTGTCTGCTGGAATTGCAGGTTGCAGGTCACGCCAGAAGCGGTCTGCAAGCACGATGGTTTGCCCATGAATAATGGCGCTGTCCGTTATTGAGCCGCCAACGGCGACGCTTGCATCTCCCGCTTGAATTTCTAACTCAGGACTTTGTTGTCTGGTTGTTTTCTTTGATGAAATTTTTTTGCCAGTCATAGCCAGCCTCGATGTATAAGTTCAGTATACAATAATCTGGCAGGTGAAGGGTTTACCATCTTGCAAGGTAACGAAAAAAATCCCCCAATATTAATGGCTATGCGAAAATAAAAACCGCAGGGCATCCTGCGGTTTCAGGTTATTCCTTTGGTTCACCGAAAATGATGACCAGAATATGCTGGTTTAAAAATTTTGGTTTGACCTCGTCATCTTCAGGTTTGAATACCTGCCCCAAAGTGTAACCACCAATAATTGGGACAGACTCGCCTAAGATCTCCTGCACTGCTGCGACCTCTGCACCGGGCTGGGCTTTGAGCAACATTTGCCAGGCAGTATCCACCAGCACAAGGGCAAGCTTGGGTTTGGAGTCGCCAAGCTTGAGCAAGGCTTGTTGTGCAGCGGTCTTTGCAGCTCGTTCACATGAGGCGCGGCTCCCCACCAGGAGGAATGCATCCACCCCATCACGGATGACGGCATTCATGCGAAAACTTCCATCGGCTTCCACACGGATCGGAGCGCGAAGCACCATTCCATCACCTTGCTCTATGCCCAACGGGTACAAGCGAGCTAGATAACTGAGCGGTGGAAATGCCCAATCACGCGCCGGGTAACCGAACAAAGCCGCGTATGCTTCAGAAGCGGGACGTCCATCCAGTGTGCGCAACCAGAATCCGCGCGAACGAGTTACACGAAATTGATTCCCGACCGGATCCCAACCATGATCCGCACCAACTCCAATATGGATACCGCCACGCAACAAAGCAGCCGCCATGCCGCCGGAGCCGGTCTGACTCCCGCTGATCTGATAGGTATTCCCTGTATGAAGGTCACCGCTTGAAAGCGCACCCATGACGTCTAACGTGGTGGAAAGCGAATTACAAAATTGCTCAGCATCCCCATTGAAACCATCTGCAAAAAAAAGAACGGACTGCCGCTCCACCCGCGCCGAGACATGCTGCTCGATCTTTGAAGCTGTTTCACGCCCAGACTGTGCATACCCCGGCAGCCAGAGCGTCTCTGCTTGAAAATCTCCGCTTAGAATGGCAACCACCACCGAGTGCGGATGGTAGCCTTCACGAGTCATTCCTGCTGGTGAGCTAAATCCGATCAGAGGTGTATCACCCAACAAACTGGATACGCCATTTAACACTTCACGCGGCTGATATTGATGCGATGAAATAACCATCGCCAAAACAGGAGCATTCGCCCCGAGTCGGTTCAATGCCTGATGTGTAGCCTGCAACCCGGCTTCGCGTCCATCCAAGGCCTGAGCGGTTCCCACTGCTGAAATGATCGGCATTTTTTACTCCTCTGCCACCGGAACCGTAAAATGGAAAGTGGTTCCCTGCCGATATTCACTCTCGAACCAGATCTTACCACCCTGCATTTCCACAAGGCTTTTAGTAATATTCAACCCCAAGCCGGTTCCCGGCGCTTCACGCGCTTTGGGGTCATCGGATCGGAAGAATTTCTGGAAGATCTTTTGTTGGTCTTCTGGGGTCATACCAATGCCGCTGTCTTTCACAGACAAGTGAATAACGCGGGGCGCGCCTTCTGCATCCCAATGATTCGGACTATCTTCCACGCCTACAATAATGGAACCACTTTCAGGGGTGTACTTAAATGCATTGCTGATCAGGTTCGTAAGCACCTGCCCCACACGGATGCGATCCGCCCACATGGCAGGCAGGTCTGTAGGAATGTTTAACTCGAGGGTCTGCTTCTTGTCTTCCAATTGGCGTTTGAACGTGCGAATAACGTCATCCACAAGGTCAACTGCTTTGGTGGCTTTGAATTCAAGGCGCAGCCGTCCCGCTTCAATCTTGGAATTGTCGTTGAGATCGGATACAAGTGTGGACATACGCTCCACATTTGATTTAATGGTGGACAGGAAGTTCGTTTGCATTTCGGTGATCTGTCCAACCGCGCCGCTTGCAAGCAATTCTGTATATCCCTTGATCGAAGTCATTGGATTCTTAAGCTCATGCGCCACAAAGGATACGAAATCACTTTTTGCCAGGTTGGCACGTTGAACCTCACTATATAGCTGGGCATTTGAGATGGCAATGGCAGCATGATCGGTAAGACGGGTCAGAAAATCTATATCCACCTGCGAGCCGCCGGTGCTTTCAAGGTACAACAAACCGATAACCGTTGTTTCACGGCGGATCGGAATGACCATTTGCGTTTGAGAGGACACCAATAATTTATTCTTCGAGGCTTCGACTGCCACTTCCACGTTTTGCGGCAAACCAGTTTCAATAGCAGCAAGCATGGAAGGCAATTCAACCTTCATCACCAGATCAGGAATGGATGCCATTTGATCATCCAACCCTTGATGCGCCATTACACGCAGCTTGATTTCTTCAAGGATGCCGATCAACCCCGCCTCTGCCCCAGACTGTCGCAACGCCCAGTCAAGCGTGATGCGCATGGCCCGGTCCATTTCGAGGCTGGCGTTCAATTCACGGTCAATGCGCTGCATGACTGACAACTCTTCCACACGACTGGCAAGCTCTTGGTCGGTCAGAGTATAAAGGCGCGCATTTTCAATCGCAACCGCTGCCTGCCCGGCAAAAGCAGCCAGCAAGGTCTGATCATTTTGAACGAAAGGAAGACCATCGCGGCGATTGATAACTTCCACCACGCCAATGACACGATCCTGAGCTTGCAGCGGCACAGCCAACAGGGAGCGGCTGACGAACCCTGTTTGCTGATCGACGCCCTTGAAGCGGTTGGTAGTGCTATGCTCTTCATTTTCAATGACGGGTTTTTTCATATCGACAGCGCGACCTACGATTCCCGTTCCTGGTGCAAGGCGTTTACCAATCAAGTTACCTGCCACCGGACCAACCGTCACTCTGAAGACAAGTTCATCCGTCTGATCGTCCACCAAAAACAAGCTACCCGCTTCGCAATTCAAAATACCAACCGCATTCTCAAGAATATTCTGCAAAAGCGGGTTCAACTCCAGCGTCGAGGTCAACTGACGCGTGATCTCGTTCAAAGTCGTCAACTGACGGGCACGTTCCTGGGTCTCTTTCAACAAACGCGCCTTGACGATGGCACCAGCGGTCTGATCGGCAATTGCCTGAAGCAATTCCATTTGCGCACGAGTGTAGACCGTGGAACCGTCGCGGCTGCCCACACTAAGAGCACCGATGGATTCCGCGCCCGCATTAAGCGGCACACCGATCCACGCAAAGATATTTTCGATGGTGGGGGTATGGTTGCGTGCCTGGCATTCGCGGATGTAATCCTGAGTCATGATCGGGCGGCTCTTACGAATCACTTCTGGAGAAAGCCCAACATTCGCAGAGAACGGCTGGTTCTCCCGCTCGTGAATGCGTTCGTTATTCTCAAGGCAAAAGCCATAATAGAAATAGTCACTGTCTTTATCATACAGTGTGATGTGGAAATGCGAAGTCGGAACGATCTGGGCAGTCTGGGCATAGATCAATTCCAACACATCATCAAATGTCAGGGTGACGTTGACACCCTGCGAAACGCGGGTCAATGCATTCATTTCCTGGATGCGGCGTTCTAGGTGAGCAACGGTTTGTACGCGTTCAATTGCAACAGATGCCTGATCGCAAATGTTCTCAAGAAAACGAAGATCACCCGGTGAATACGGCTGACCCGTCAGACGTGAGCCCAATGCCAGCCAGCCGTTGGGTCTATCTTTACCGGGGAAAGCAATAAACAAACGTGCGCCTAATAATGCAATCCGTGATTGCTCCGGTTTTAACTGATCCGGAAGGTTGGCCACATTATCCAAATATAAAGGCAGGCTTTCCTTCTTGAAATATTCAGCCAACGGACTCGCTGCCCGAAAGCGAATATCCGTAGTGGGATTGCGTCCGTCCACAGGAAGAGCCGCAAAAAAGTCATTCAGGGAATCGTAGGTAAAGATGTGAATATGATCTGGAGCAAGGGTTGAGGCGATCTGATCACGCAGAAGCGACCCAATGGAGTTCAGGTCCAGAGTGGTCGTCAACCTATGAGAAAAATCTTCCAGCTGTTCGGCAATCACGCGTGAGCCGCGAAAAAAAAGCGAATCGGTCAGGTTTTGTAAACGGACGCGCAGCGGTTCAAGCCCCAGCGCAAGCACCAGAATCACGATTCCTGCCAGATAGTTTTCAGGAAGCGCATTTCCAAACAACAAGCCTGCCCCCGCCGCAACTAACGCATACCCGAAGGTAACAAGAGCCGTCAGAACTGCATACATCACACCCCGCCGCGCAAGATCGTCTGTGCGCAGGAAGCGGAAACGCATGATGTTATATCCCATTAAAGTTGGGAAGATCACAACCGGCAAAAAGAACAACGGAGAAAAAGCGATGTTAAGAACCTTCCCCAATGCCAGGAATACTCCCAGTGGGGTAAATGCAAAGAAGGCTCCCACCAAAGTGCTGCGTGCCTGTGACTTTACAACTGGCGACTGGGAATACGCCGCATAATAAAAACTAAACCCAAGTAGAAATAAAATACAAATGGCATCATAAGTGAAAATATTCTGCCAAAGAGGTATGTATGCTTTCGGATTCCCAGCATCAAAAATGGAGGGAAAGGCCATAGTTGCCAGAACAAGACTAACAGCAAACCCCACCCAACGGAGGTAGGGACGGTTGATAATGATTCGAGGAGAAGCGGGGAAAGAAAGGGAAAGCGCGATCGCAGAGCCGCCTGTTAGTGCAGCAGCCAATGTCCACAGATGCGTAAATTCGTGGGTGGTCCACAAATTAAAGATCGTGCCAGTAACAATCGAGAATGATGAAGCGAACATGGTGAACGCACGCCCTGCTGGCTCATTGCGGCGTAAGCCAAAAGTCCAAATGCTCAATCCCATGAAAATCAAACTAAGGATGGTTGGGAGTACCAGATAAATACTGATGTCGCTGTCTGGAAATTGCTGCAATTCGAGGGGCAAGTCACGTACTTCCCCATCCTTGAACTCCACAGTCAGAGTAATGTTCTCCCCAGGCGCAAATTTCCCCACGATCGCGTCACGCATATCCTGACTATTCTTAACCCTGACCCCATTGACTGCCAGAATTTGATCCCAATTTTTCACTTCCGCACTGAACGCCCAGGCACCTTTGGAACCGCCCGTGTCGTTAAATATCAATGAATGTTCATAAAACGAGCCGATAAAAGGCTCACGCACCCACTGAACAGCAAGTACCAACGCCCAAACAAGCACAACCGCTGCAACAACTTGATAGAGAAAAACGATCCCCGTCAGGATGCGTCCCAGCGATTTTTCAGAGAAACGACCGTTCATTGAATTGAAATTCATGGCTTAATGTGAGGGAAATTTTACTCTACATTCCAGCCGGAGGTGTATGGTACTTTCATAACAAAGGCGTAAGGTGACGCGCCCGCCTCCCCTGACTTGAGCCTGCCCCAGTGATCCTCAGACAGATTCCTACGCTGCGGGCTGGTTAAGCAGATAGACGGCATCTCGCGATGCCGTCTATCTGCTTACGGTTCGTGTTTTTTCAACAACGCTTCATAGACCGACTCGGGGATATCCGCCACCCGGTAGATCTGGAGATACTCCAACCCATTGATCATGATGACCTTCTCTGGCGCTACTACACCTTCGAATTCACTCAAGATCTTTTCAGTTTCAGGATGCTTCTCGCGGGCGATCGGGTACAACACCAAATAATCGGCACTGCGCATCTCCTCAGTAATAGTCACAAAATCGTTGAACAGGACGTTCGGGCGCTTCAACACCACCGTCTCACCAGGAAAATAATAGGAGAATGTGCCCATCCCAATGTAAACATAAGCTCGCAGATCCTTTGCATTCGGCTTTTGCGCCAAATATTCTGCCGCCTCAGAGAAGCCTTCACCATAGGCATAGGTTGCGGCTTCCTTCGCTAACGGATTTTTGTACGTGAAGTAATATGGCGCATATGGCAAACCAGACCCGATCTGGGCAAGTGTGATGACGACCAATGCTGCCACAGAAACACTTGCTCTTGCTACCACCTTCCAACGCTGCCCAGCCCACAGCAAAGCATTCCCCCACCCCATACCTGCAATGACATCAAATGAGACAAAGGTATTCATGATGTAGTGCGCATGATTCCGCCCCTGTGCAATGCCGAACATCAATACGAACAGGATTCCCAGTAATGCCAGATACCCGATCAGCGATCTAACGTGTGCAGGCATACCATCTTTATCTTTTGAAAACAAGAAGTAGACCGCAAACACAATGCCAAACCAGGTAATAAAGGTCGTCCCTGACATCCAATAACGCAGATAGAGAAAGACTCCGTCGAGGCGGGTGTTCACGGTGAATTCAGCAGGATCCAGTTCCTCGGTCACGTCGAGGCGGGCACCCTGGAAGGCGTAACTAAATGCGTTGCCATATACTTCGCGCAGCATCCGTGCCGGGTCCACCCACATTCCGGGCCATAAAATGAAATAGACCAATGCCGCCACACCGAACCAAATGGCAAAGACTCGCACTACATCCCCAAACCTTGCTCCAAACGACCTGCCATTTTGTTTTAGCAACTCCACCAAAAGCATTACACCGATCACTCCCAAAAGCGCGATCGAAGTGGATTTGTTCAACTGCGCCAGCCCGAATGCTGCACCAGAGAGTAAAAGGTAGATCGTTTTTCGACCTTGCGTAAAGTATATGTGAATCCCCAACAAGGAGACCAGTACGAACATTGCCCCCATCCCCTCCATATTGAGGAGGCGCGAATGTCCCAGGAAAAATGGGGCGATCATTGCCAGGGACATGGAAAGGAATGCAGTATGCTGACCCGCCAATGAACTCAACAAGAAGAAAGCTGTCAACGCCAGCAACGCCAGCACCCCTGTTTGAATGTAACGACTGATACGAACGAGATTGAGTGTTTCTTTACCATTCTCTCGCATGAATTCTTCAAAGAAAGGTTTACGCTGATCGAAATACCCCTGCCCAAAGCCACGGTATTCCGGAAAGTACACTTGCATGGCAGTGGAGATGATCCACATATTCGTCACACCGGGGTGGTATTCAAAATAAGTATCCTGAAAATCCCTGTGCGTAACAGCATAATAAAAATTCGAACCGGAGATCACCCACCAGGGCTCATCAATATCGATTGCACGGTCAATTTTGATCAAGCGCGATGGCAGGGTAAAAACAAGCAAAAACAGGGCAAGCAACAACGTATGGCGATGTGTGTTCAGGAAGCTCGTCATTTTAAATGTGCCAACGCTTCGAAAATCTCCGGCTGTAGATCATCCACTTTATAGATGCGCACATATTCATATCCATTCAGCCAGATAACATGGAACGGTTCAGCCTTCGCCATGGCATTGACGAAATTTAAGTGATGCGCCAACTGTCCCTGATTGGCGTAATATACGACCAAATATTCCGAAGCTCGCAGGTTATTCAGCAAGTCTTCCGTATGGTCGCCATCTGAATAATACGGGCGGTAGCTAATTGTGGGACCGGGATAGTAATACGAAACACATCCACGGCTGTAATAAGCAAAGACCGTCGTGTTCTTCGCATCGGGCAACTCTGCAAGGTATTGAGCAGCAAGCTCCAAACCTTCACAATAAGGGAAATGCGGAAACTCTCTATACCATCCCGCCGCCGCAAGAATGGGATTTCGGTAAGTAAAGTAATAAGGATAATTCATCAGGGCGCTCCCCGTTTGAGCGAGCATCACCACGGAAAGCAAAACGACCTGACCCGTTTGGCGAATGGATGGGATGCGTTTGACCAGCCACTCAGCGGCATGGAACCACCCCAACCCTGCCAGTAAATTGAAGGAGAGATAGCTCGATAGAATGTAATGCGGAGAGTTGCGACCCTGCGCAATGCCGATCAAGAGCACGAAGGCGATGCCATTGGTCAACAGCAGTGTGAAGAAAAGTTTGTTCCGCGGAGCATGCTCCGAGTCCCGGGTGAACGGAAGGGCAAATCCCAAAAGAACGCCAAGCCAGGTCCACGGTGTGGTTCGATACAGGAGGATCTTGAATACCTCCCAGATATCCCCCAACCGTGTGTTCAGGCTGAACTGGGCAACATCCAATTCTTCGGTGACTTTAAGACGCGCACCTTGAAAGGCATAACTGAAAGCATTGCCATACACAGTATAGAGCATTTTGCCAGGTGCCACCCACATACCAGGCCAGAACACAAAATAGGTGACAAGTAAAATAGCGAACCAAATCCCAAAAGATCTCAAGCCATCAATAAAGACCTTCACCCAACCCTGCTCACGATCCTGGATCATTCGCCACAGCAGCATCACACCCATTGCCGCCAGCATGGCAACGGCAGATGATTTCGATAATTGCGCAAAGCCGCCCGCCACACCTGACAGAATCAAAAAGGCAAACTTATGTTCTTTAAAAAGGTATAACGCAAACGATATCAACGAGATAAGCACAAAGAGCGAGACCATGCCCTCATGATCCATCAAGCGATGCTGACTGAGGTAAAAGGGATCGAACATCGCAAACACAAGCGCAAACACTGCCACCGGCTTTGGCAGGAATTTTTGCAGTAGAAAATACAAGGTCAAACAAAGCACCAGCAATACAAAGACCTGAATAACGCGTGAATAGATCAACAGCATCAATGGGTCTTTGCCATGCTGGATCATGAACGGATCAAGCCGTCCTTTTTCATAATCAAGGTATCCTTGACCAAAGCCGCGATATTCAGGAAAGTACAACAACATGCCAAGCGAAATGATTGACATGGTTGTAACAGCAGGCTGGTATTCATAGACCGTGTTCTCAAATTCACGCTGCCCCAAGGCATAATAGAAGTTGGCACCCTGACTTAACCAGGAAGGTTCATCGAGTGTAACGAACGACCCAATCCCTGCAAGGCGCGGCACAAGAAAAACAACGATCAACCCAATATAGATCGCAACATCAATAAGCTTATTCCGATTCATGATTCGGATTATACCCGCCGCAGTCAGAATGGTAAAATCACCCTGTGAAAGAAAAGATCAAACAACTCCTGCAAAAACCATTTGCAATTCCAGCCGCATTATCCCTACTGGTTCTTCTGGCATACGGTTTACTCACCCCATGGATGGGCTTTTACTGGGACGATATGCCTTTTGCATGGTTCCTGCACTTCTTCGGTCCCATCGAATTCATTGAAGCCTTTCGCCCTTTCCGCCCAGGGCTGGGATATATCTTTGCCGCAACGACCGCCATTTTTGGCGGGCAGCCCTTCACGTGGCAGCTGCTTGGCTTGATCATCCGCCTCATTCTTGGACTTCAGGTATGGTCGCTGCTTCGGAAAGTTTTTCCCACCCGTGAGCGTTCGGTCCTATGGGTCATCCTGCTCTTCACCGTATACCCCGCGTACGGACAGCAATGGGTCGCCCTGACCCACATCAATCAAGAGTTAATTCCGCTTTTCCTCCTCCTTTCTTCTTTCATCCTCACAGTAAGTCTTTTGCGGAGCGGTAAACCATCACTACCAAGCACTGCGCTTGCCATTCTCCTGCAAGCTCTGGGGCTATTCACCACCGAATATTTTTTCGGGTTGGAGATCCTGCGTTTTTTCTTTATCCTTGTGATCTTTGCCGAATCCATTGCAAATAAAAAAGACCTGATCAAGAAGACCTTTATTCAATGGCTGCCCTATCTGATCGTATGGACCATCAACGCCGCATGGACATATTCCTATCACCGCTCAGATGCATACAACTCCTATCAGATCAGTCTTCTCTCTTTACTTTCCCCGCTTGCCCTCCTCAATGAATTTGTCACCACACTTTCGCTTTCCGGTTTCGTTTCCTGGCTGGGCACCTTCAGCATTTTCTCGCCAGTGGACGGGTCTGCTACGCAGGTCATAGCATTTGTGATCTTCACTGCGGCATGTTTGGTCGTTTATTTCCTTAGCGGAGCACAACGTAATGCTGATTCTGAACTACCAAAAGCGAATTACGAATCGCATAACAAGGACCTGCCATCTTCTGGCACGCACTACTGGTTTATCCTCATCGGCATCGTCACCATTTTCGCCGGGCGTCTGCCCTCGTGGGCTGCGGGTCTCCCCCTGAAGATCGAGTTCGATTATGACCGCTTCTTCGTCTCGATCATGCTCGGGGCAAGTTTATTCATCATTGGGCTGGCAGATCTACTCTTACGTGAAGGACGCGCCAAACTCATCCTCTTGAGCCTTCTTATCGGCATATCTACGGCATATCAATTCACCTCGGCGAATACCTACCGTCGCGATTGGGCAAATATGCAAGACCTCTTCTGGCAAATGGCTTGGCGTATGCCAGACTTGCAGGAAGGCACAACCGTACTGACCTACGAACTGCCGTTGAAATATCTCTCAGACTACCAACTGATGTCCACCTTGAACTGGATGTATGCCCCAGACTTTGAAGGACGCGAACTACCCTATGCATTGCAATACCTCAAAACAAGATTTGAAGCCGCGGAGATCAAAGCCGATCACCCGATCGAAGTGACCTATCGTACCGTCAAATTTAGCGGCAACACATCAAACAGTGTGGTCATTTACAAAGAAGCGGATGGCTGCCTGCGTGTTTTGGATCCGGTTTATAACAATGCCGAAACTGTTCCCGGCGCAAGTTTCTATCTGACCGATGCTATTGCACTATCCGATCCGGCGCTGATCCGTACGGATGCATCAACCCCTGCCATGGAAAAAAAACTATTCGGGAATGAGCCGTCACATGGCTGGTGCTACACCTACGCCCAAGCCGAACTCGCCCGCCAGGCAGGGAATTGGGAAGATGTGGCAGCTATCTACAAAAATGCGCAAAAAGAAGAACTCGCCCCCACCCTGCCTGTAGAATATCTGCCTTTTATCGAAGCCTTCGTACACACTGGTGATATGGATACCGCACTCAAGTTGACCGAGAAAACAATCAAAAGTCAGCCCACGCTCTGCCCGGCATTGAATACAATGTGGACCAGGGTTTCGGGGACTGTAGATATTTCAGAAGCAGAAACTTTACTTCAGAAAGAATGCAAGCCATAAAACAAGAGAAGGTCACCTTGGAGGTGACCTTCTCTTTTATAACCCATGTTGTATCGCGATCACTGCGGCTTGCGTCCTATCAGATACGCCCAACTTTTCCAGGATGGCACTGACATGGTTTCGTACAGTACCTTCAGATAGATGAAGTTGTGCAGCTATATCCGAATTGGTCATTCCCTTGGCAAGCAGACGTAATACATCCAGTTCGCGCTCGGTAAGCTTACCGGTCAGAACGGATGCAGGCTGGGTCTGATTGCTGGCAACCTGATTGAGCAATTTGCCCGCCACGGCAGGATCTACAAAAGATTTACCATCCATCGTACCGCGAATGGCTTCGATGATCTTCTGACGCGGTGTGTCTTTAAGCAAATACCCGGAAGCGCCCGCACGGATGGCGTCGAACACCCATTCATCATCGTCATAGGTGGTCAGCACCAGGATCTTGATAGCTGGATATTTCTTGCGGATCTCGCGTGTGGCTTCAATGCCGTTCATTCCTGGCATTTTCAAATCCATCAGCACGAGATCAGGGGTCTTTTTCCCGGCAAGTTCAATGGCTTCAAAACCATCTTGAGCAGAACCAACAACCTGAAAATCTTTCTCAAGAGTGAGAAGCATTTCCAATCCGTCGCGGATAACTGCCTGGTCGTCACAAAGAAGAATTTTCATAGATTCGCCCATCGATCAGGATTATATTGTCAGTACCACGCGGGTACCTTTGCCTTTATCGCTTTCAATTTTCAATCTCCCACCGGAAAGTTCAGCGCGTTCACGCATGCCAACCAAACCAAAATGACCGGAAGTTTCGCGTGAATGCATGTCAAAGCCAACGCCATCATCTGTAACCATGAGGGTGGTAAGCCCATTACTGGAAAGGTGAATGCTGAATTTTTTCGCGCGCGAATGTTTGGTGAGGTTCTCAATGGCTTCCTGGGTAACTCGCAGGATGGTTTGCTCCACGTCTGGGCTGAGGGAAGGCATTGGGTCTTGCAGATCCAATTCGAGGTCCAACCCGAAGCGAGAGGCGGCAGACTCAGCCGCTTTCCGAATGGCGAGATTCAATCCCAAGTCCACCAAGTCAGATGAGCGCAGGGCTTTCAAAGCGCGGCGGGTTTCATCCACACCTTTGCGGGTGGATTCGAGTGAGATATCGATCATCTCACGTGATTGTTCGGGATTGATATCAAAATAAGCTTTGGCAGTTTCAAGCGAAACGGATATGGCAGTGAGTGAATGAGCCAGCGTATCGTGCAGCTCACGTGCAAGACGGTTGCGCTCACGGCTAACTGTGAGCTGCTCCAGCGTGGACGCATAATGCGTGAGGTTGGCATTCGCTTCCCGCAGTGACTCCCGTTGTTCGCGCAGGCGGGAAACAAGGAAGCTAATAAAGAAACCAACAGCAACAAAACTGATGGTTCGGATAATGGCAATGAACAAATAAACAGATATGTTGCGATTTTCAAATGGATTGATCGCTGTCAAACCAAGCTCAAAAGTGGTGACAACCAGGCTAAAAAAGACAACGTGTGTAAAACGATACTTCCATGCCACAAGAGCCAGGGCAACGAACATCACGGGCAACTGACGCAACGCCATCCCTTCTGCATTCGAGAGTGGTCCCTGCGGAAAGCGCGGTACAACCAGCGCACTAATGAGAATGGGCGCAGCTGAAATGACAACCAGCATAAAGGGATAATAAGCTCTACCGATATTCTCTTGAACATCCTCCCAATAAGTAAAGATCAGGAAAATCAACGCCATCAATCCATTGGCAAAATAAAAAATGTAGACCGGTGAATACATACTACGCGGAGGCTGCCCCAAGGTATTGCCAGGGTTTGGTAGCAATGGCTGGTTTGGAAAGGCTGACTGCAGCCGTACCCCACCGCCCAAGAACTGCTGGACTTGAGGTGTATAAAGCGCAAAATCCATCAACGCCATACCAAACAGGAAACCCAGCCAGATCCAGGCGGCAATACGGAGAACACGGGTTGAGTCATCTGTTGTGCGCATGCCTGCATCTTATCACGAAGGGATTTTTCAGGGGTGTGACGGGTGTCATGACCTGTCACAAGCACCCATGACAGTAGTCATGGGTGAATTTTCGGAATCATGATTGGAAACACTCTATTATTTTTCAGTAAAAAATTAAACTTTGGGAAGATGCAACTGGTATTTGGCAAAAGCACAATCTACAAATCAAAAGGACGCATATGGCAACTTTATCCACTCCCCTTCCGAAACAAGAAGTTACCCGCTTTGCACGGTTTCTCACCGTTGGCGCCATCGGTACTTTGCTCGATTTCAGCATCCTCACCCTGCTCAAATTAGCAGGGCTTCCAACACTGGCTGCCAACAGTCTATCGTTCGCAGCGGGTTTACTCAACAACTTCACCTGGAACCGCCTGTGGACTTTCCGAGACACCGTCAACATCGATTGGCGCAGGCAGTTGGTGCAGTTCACCATGGTCAGTTTGGTGGGCTTGGGATTGAGCAACCTGATCGTGCTATCGTTGGAAGGTATTTTCAGTACGTGGCTCGGCTCAGCTCAATGGAGCTATTTGCCCGCCAAAGTGCTTGCAACAGGAGTGGTGGTATTTTGGAATTATTTTGCAAATCGAACCTGGACGTTCAAACATCTCGACCATACACGATAGACCATAGTCATCGTAAAACTAGGAGTTCTAAATGACAACAGCAACCCTTCCTTCACAAGTACAACCTTCCACCCTTGGCAAAAAGATTTTGCCCGGTGTGACCATTGGCACACTTATCGTGATTATCATCATGGTCGCTTCGTTCGGTTTGCACATGATCAACATCAACTCGATCGGCAATGCCAATGAGTACTATACGGCCGCGGTCGAATCCATGCTCAAATCATGGAGTAACTTTTTCTTCATCGCAGCCGAACCGGGCGGTTCGGTCACGGTCGATAAACCCCCGCTGGGGCTGTGGATCGAAGCCATCTTCGCCTACTTCCTCGGCGTAAGCGGATTCAGCGTCTCCCTGCCCAATATCCTGGCAGGCGTGTTCGGCATTGGTCTGTTATACAGCATGGTCAAGAAATACATGGGTGAATTAGCGGGCATCACCGCCGCCCTTGTCATGGCGATCACTCCAGTGTTCGTCGCCACCAATCGCAACAACACTATGGATGGTATTCTAGTTTTTACATTATTAGTAGCAGCATGGGCATTCATCAAAGCCACAGAGTCGGGCAAGCTGCGCTGGGTCTTACTCGGTGCGTTCATTGTGGGCTTGGGCTTTAACATCAAAATGCTGCAAGCCTTTCTGCCTTTACCCGCATTCTATGCATTGTATTTCTTTGGCTCGAAAGAAGGCTGGTTGAAGAAGATCATCAACCTTGGTATTGCCACTGTTTTGCTTGTAGCGGTCTCGCTTTCATGGGCAGTCGTTGTAGACCTTGTCCCCGCAGAGAATCGCCCTTTCATCGGCTCCAGCGATGACAACACCGTAATGGGATTGATCTTCGGGCATAACGGTGTCTCTCGTTTGGAAAGTAACGGCGGAGGAGGCGCGCCTCCTTCTGGAACTCAGCCGGGTCAGCCCTCCAATGCAGAGACTCAGCCTCAGCAGAATCCCGGTCAAGGTCAGCAGGGTCAGTTCCAAGGTCCGCCGCCTGCCGCCCTGAACGCCTGTGAAGGACAAACTGAGGGGGCATCCTGTTCGTTCACAACGCAGAACGGAAATACCATCAACGGCTCGTGCATCATACCGCCCAACCAAACCGCCCTGGCTTGTGCTCCACAAGATCGGATTCCCCAGAATGGACAGGTTCCAAACGGGCAAATGCCTGCTGGTGGACCCAATGGACAGAATGGCGGTACACCCTTCAGTCAGGAAACAGGCTCCCCCGGTGTATTACGTTTCTTCACTTCTCCACTCTCCAAGCAAATGTCCTGGTTGCTGCCCTTTGCACTCATCAGTGTCTTGTTGGCGCTCTTCGGCTCACGCATTCAACTCCCGATTGAGTCAGGTGTACACAAAGCTCTCATCCTTTGGGGCGGCTGGCTGCTCACCTGTGTAGTTTTCTTCAGCATGGTTTCAGGTATCTTCCATGCTTACTACGCCATCATGCTCGCTCCGGCTTTGGGTGCAATGGTTGGAATCGGCTTTGCCCAGTTGTACTCCTGGGGCAAAAATAAAAATTGGACAGTGATCGGGTTGATCCTCACAGTACTGGTCACACTTGGCTTTCAAGTCTTTGCAGCCTCACAATACAATGAGTTTTCGTGGTGGATGATCGGGACGGGTATTCTGCTTGGGCTGGGGATCCTACTCATGGCAGTCTCGAGGCGCGCAGCGTATGCCATCATATTAAGCGCAGCGCTTATCATCCCTGCCTATTGGAGTGTAATGACAGTCACATCCAGCTCGAACAACAATCTACCCACTGCCTATGAAGGTCAGGCTCAAACTGGGCAAGATGGTTTCCTCGGCAGTCCGGCGCCAGGTGGAAATGGCGGCGAAACCGCAAACACTGAGTTGGTAGACTTCCTGCAAGCTAATACACAGGATGTGGAATACCTGGTCGCTGTACCATCATCCCAGCAGGGGGCAGAATTGGTACTGGCAACCGGTCGTCCGGTACTCTATATGGGCGGCTTCGGCGGGCAGGACGAGGTCGTCACCGCGGATGACCTTACCACGATGGTCGCGAACGGCGAACTCCGTTATGTTCTATACGGCGGCGACCGCGGCAACAAACAGGATATAACCAATTGGTTGAGTTCATCCTGTGCTGTCGTCAATGATTTCAGCAGTGTAAGCTCAGTTCAAGGTCAGGGCGGACCACGAAACCAAAATATGACACTGTACTCTTGCAGGTAGTGAAAAAATCCCCGCCAAATTGGCGGGGATTTTTAAATTCCAAACACCGCTTCAAGCGCCCATAAGACCGCCATTCCTACAAGGATGGTAAGCAAGACATTGCGTGTACGCCACGCCACCAATGCCCCACCTAAACCTGCAATCAATCGAAAATTATTTAACGAAACATCAAGATGCCCTGCTGGGTGGGTTAACGCAGGGAAGACCAAGGCTGCCAGCGCTGCCGCAGGGACGAAACGTAACGCGCGGCTCAACCACTCGGGCATTACGATCTTCCCGAAAAGATAAATGAACAAAAAACGCAGAGTAAATGTGCCCAACCCAATTGCAAGGAAAAGCAGCCAGATGGATAACGTGCTCATACCGCTGCTCCTTTTTGCAGATTCAGACTTTCTGCAAAATATCCCGCAGCAATGCCAAGAAACGTTGCCAGCACCAAACCAGTGTTATACGGAAGTCCCTTCGCCATCACAGCGACCATGCCCCCCACTACAGCCGCCACCACAGTTGGTCGGTCTCGCAAGGCGCCAAACATCAATGCAGTGAAACTGAGTGGAAAGGCAAAGTCGAAACCGAGACTGGCAGGAACAAGCGAACCCAGCAACGCCCCGGCTACTGCACTGATCTGCCATGCCGTCCAAACCGTCAGGGCTGAGCCAAAGAAATACCAACGGTGATCCATTTCAGCTTGTGCTGAAACAAAACGACTCATGCTCACTCCAAACGCCTGGTCAGAAAGCATGTACGCCAGTAAGGCTTTTCTGCCAGTGGAAAGTTTTTGCAAGTACGGTGCAAGCGTGGCGCTGTACATCGTAAAACGTACGTTCACCACCCATGCCGTCAACACCATGATGATCCACGGACTGCCCGCGCTCATTAGCTGAAAGACCACCAATTGTGAAGCACCCGCAAAGACCAATACTGACATCCCCATCGTCTCCCAAAATGTCAGCCCCACGCTCACCGCCCCCACCCCAGTGATCATTGCAAAGGGAATTACACCGATCAAGATTGGCAGTGAGCTTTGCGCACCGGCAAGAAAGTCCTTATTTATTTTCATATTTCACCAATAGTTTCGTGTTTTCCAACCGCGCAATTCTAACCCCAAACAAAATTGTCATTTTACAAATAATTTACAGCAATATAAACTGCGCCAAACACCATATATGTATGATTAGATATTCGCTTTATCAAGGAGACGTCATGGTTAGAAAAGCCGCAATGCTTATGCCTATAATTATTCTCTTCACCCTCGCTTGCAACCTTGGCACGAACCAACCCACAGCGGAGGTAGAACCTGCTGAAACGCAACCAGCCCAGATTACGCTTGAGGCGGCAACATCCGCGCCAACCAAGGCGCCTGTCAACGTCAGTGACTATGCCATCTTCTCCATCAACGTGCAGGACTTCTCGTATCCCGAACAATCGGCTGCTGTATTGGATCGCATCATCACTTTGCACGAAACCTACAACATCCCTGTGGATATTTACCTGACCGATGTGATGGCGCAAATTTACGCCGAACAATTCCCGCAATTATTGGAACGACTCAAGACCTCGCCTGTGGTTGCCATTTCGTATCACTACCGTGCGCCACGTCCGTATGCCAATAATTATGATTGGCTTGGTCTGCGAAACATGAGCGCGGACGAACTCTACCAAACCGTCCTGCGCTACGAGACCCACGCAGTTGACCCCGTCACTGGGCAAACGACCGATGCAACAGGTGGCTATCAATACGTGGCTTCGCTGATCGGGTATCCGCCTTATGCCGCCTCGTCCCTCTCCAGCGATGCCGAAGTTGACTCTGCTCTCATGCGCGTCTTCAAAGACCTCGGCGCACAGATGACGGTTGTCCACGGGCGCGCGCTTAATTTGGGTGACACAAAGAAAGGCTTATACATTCGCCCTGAACATTACGACTACATGCTCTTTCAAAACGTCGGCGCAGACCCGGCAGCATCTTTTGAGAATGCGCTCAATGAAGCTCACAACTCGCAAGGCGTTGCCCCCTATTTCGTCGGTGTGAAAATGCACGACAATGATTTTTTCTCAACCCAATCTGCCTGGCTGACTGTGTATGTGGATGGTGGCAAACGCCCGAATTGGGATCCCAACCTCAAATCGGCGCTGCTCTCGCAAGCCGAGCAGGATGCGATGTGGGCAATGTATGAGCAAACCGTCCTCTATGTCGCTTCGCAAAACAACCGTATCGGCATCGTCAATCTGCCCATGGTGCTGGATATGATCCAATAAAATTTCATGAAACGCTTTCTCTCTCTTTCTCTCGTGTTGCTCTTCCTGATTTCCTCTTGCAGATTTACATCCAAGGCATCTCTCGAAAATCCACCAACCACGGTCGCCTACAAAACGGTTGAAGGCATTGACCCTGACCTACTCAGCCTCGATATCTACCTGCCTGCCAATCCGCAAAATGCGCCTGTGGTGATGTGGGTTCATGGCGGCGGATACGCCATCGGCGACAAAGCCTATCAGATGGCAGATAAGATCACATTGTTCAATGAGCAAGGCTGGATATTGGTCAGCGTCAACTATCGCTTGAGTACACCAACAAAAGGCGCAGCGCAATTCCCAGATCACTTTTTGGATGTCGCTGCAGCGGTGGCTTGGGTTCGGGAGCACATCCCAGCCTACGGCGGCGACCCGAACCGCGTCGCCCTGCTGGGTCACTCCGCAGGCGCAGATATCGTTTCGAATGTGGCGGTGAATCCCATTTACTTGAAAGAATACGGCTTGGAACTTTCCGCCATCACTTGTGCTGCTCCACTCGATACGGCTGGCTTTGATAAAGCCAAAGCAGGCAACACCGAACAAGAACAATGGGTAAACGCGCTAGGCAATAATCCCAACTACATCACTGAAACTTCTGCAACACTGCTCATCCAACCCGACAGCGGCATCCCGCCCATGCTGGGAGTGATGCGTGGAAATGAGAGCCGCCAGCAAATCGAAACTGAGTTTATCGCGGCATTGCAAGTCATGGGAATCGAAGCCACCTTGGTGGATGCAACGTCCCTTTCACATGAGGAAGTCAACAACCAGATCGGTGCGGCAGGTGATACTGTAATGACCGAACCGCTGATGATCTTTTTATACCGATGCTTTGACCTATGAACTTGCATCCAGAATATTTGAAAGACCTGCTCTCCGCTCAGAGGACTTAATGATATATCCTCTGAGCTTTTTTATTGAGTAGAGATCAGGTCTGATAAAATCATGGCAAGGTAATTGTTTCTCTGCCTTTATCGAAGCAGCCCTTACCGATTAAGTCTCGAATATTTGTATATCACTATAAAACATGAATCTATCTTGGTCTGTGAGGTTTCATGAATAAAACTGTAGTCTGGACGCTGATCATTGTTATCCTCTTGTGTTTGGGTGTGGCGATACTGGTAGGAATAGGTTATCTGACACAGAGCGGATCTTCAAATACTGACGAAGGGGCATTTGGATCTGCACCTGTCGTCGCCATTGTGCAACCCGCGGATAAAACTCAAATGAACTCTGGAGACGCGCTATTGGTGTATGTCACCGCGCAATCTCAGGGCGGGCTGAAGCAAATGGAACTGCTAATCGACGGTCAGGTTATTCAAACATTCACCCTGCCAGATCCTTCGGTCACATCCGTCAGTAGAGTTTTTGTTGTATTGAATCAAAATACAGGCTGGCATGAAATTACTGCCAGAGCAACCAACAGGCAGAACGAAACTAGTGACAGCAACGCAATCCATGTAGCTGTAGCAGTGCAACAAGCAGGCGACGCCAATGGGAATGGACAGGGCGATCTACCCGTCAGCATCGGGGATGGAGGCGAGAATTCACCCGCTGGTGGAGACAATGCGGGTAACCCACCCGCCGGAGACGGGCAGGCAAATCCACCTGCTGGTGGAGGCGATGCAGGTAACAATCCACCTGCCGGAGATGGGCAGGCAAATCCACCCGCAGATGGAGAAAATCCGGGGGCAGACGATGAAGCCTTGCCGGCTTTGCCGCCTCAACCCAACGATGCCCCGCCACAATTCCCACTATATGATCTACACATAGAACTTGATGCCTCTGGTGGAGACCCCGTCCCTACCTTGTTTGCTTATGCCAAAGCCGAGGATGATCTTGGGCTTCGATCTCTGGAATTCGCATGGAGCGGTTGGGACGGAGAAGTGTTGATCGATAGGGGCACGAATGTGATCGACTGTGAAGGACAGCAAGTTTGCGAGATCGGATATTTTTATGTACCTTTGGAGGTTGGTGAATACTGGGTGGGGTTTACAGCAAAGGATACCAGCGGGCATGTTTCAGTCGTCATCGATCAGTTACAGGTATTGCCCGGCGGCAACCTGCCGCCCGCAGCAGTGGAACCAGAGGAAGAGAACACAATTCTGGATGAGATCATCGATAACATGACCCCTGACTTGGACGGTAGTGATTTCCTGCCGATTGATCCGGTGTTAAGTGTGCCCGACCTGTTGGATTGGATCGGGCAAGCCAACGCAGGCGGAGACGCCCAGGCGGAGGATGTGTGTGAGCAGGACGACTGGGAATGTGTATACGGAGCAGGGATCGTGGTCACAGTCAACAGCAATGACCCGGCTGGAAATCTAATCACATTACGGCTGGAGCAACCGTTCGAAGCACCTGAAGGCAAAACGCTGGTTCCGTACATTCAACGAACCATCGGAAACCACAGTTCGTCACAATTGATCATCCCGCCCAATTGGGTTGCCAGTCAGGGTTCCACGTTGAACCCAGGAACGGAGTTTTCATACATTGACAATGACCTCGCGTGCGGCGATGTATATACCTATATCGTTGGGCTGCAAGCCTACACGCCGGGTGCAGTGGACGCGTATCTTGCAGGCGGCGCCTATCCCATTGGGACGACCGTTGCATGGGAAAGAGTTCAAGCCAACGGACGATGCACACCCAATGGTCCGGGTCCACTGGTTTTGGTTACCGATCCCCAGCCTGGCGGGGTGATGCTCGAATGGAGCATACCGCCGGGCAACTATCCCCCCGAAGGAGCCGGGGTCATTCTCTATCGCTTTGATAGAACCAACACTGATCCATCTGTTCTAAGCGAAGTAAATCTGTATGAAGAAGTCTACTCGCAGGAAGACCTGCGCCCGGGCTTACTCTTCACAGATGTAGATGCCAATGTGATCTGTGGACATGAATATATTTACTCGTTAGGCGTATACCCAGCGAATGCCCGCCCCGGGTTTTCTCCATCCGGCTGGCTTCAACATACCAGTCAAACCGTAGTGCGCGGATTCTGCCCCACAGACACATTGAGCAATATTCAACTTTCTCTTGAGCCAAACTGGGCAGTATGGGAACAAGGCAGTTATCAAGAGGTATTGATCACACTCGATCTGCCGCAAGGGTTTGCCTGGCCTGCCGGGCGCGATGTACGCTTGAATATTTGGCAAGTCATGGAAGATGGCAGTGCAACATCACCTGGATATTTTCCAAAAAATAACCTGCGACATCACACCTTCACCACCCCTGTGGATTGCACACAAGACCGGGCTGAATTTTTCCTCAGCCTCGAAAGTGACGGTGTTCGGCTTAATGAGACCGGCATCTATCAGGTGGAACTGGAAGATTGTGCCCCCCAAGAACCGCCCACTTTGATTTCCGTCACCGCCACAAATGCCTGCAACGGCGCAGAAAAGTGTCTGGTCATTAACTGGGCGCCATACCAAGCCTCAGGCGAACCCGGCTACCTGCCCGTCGATTCTATTTTTATTCAACGGAAACGTCTGAATGCTGCAAACCCGGAATGGGCGTTGGTTGGTTTACCCCTGTCTGTACCCACCGATGCAACCAGCTATATTGACACCGAAGTCGGCTGCAATACAACCTACTTGTACCGCATGGGCGCAATCAATTATTGCGGACCCAATTGCGAAAGATTCGCAACCACCTCTTTTGTAAACGGAACAAGTATTCAAATAAGGACGCCAAGCTGCGAAGAACCCTGGTCCATATCGGCAACCCCGGAAGGCGAGGCAAATCCATGAAACCATTAAATAAAAAGCGGCTCCTGCTGAGCATGTTTCTGGTTTTTCTAACCGGATGTACCCTCCCCGCCGGACTTCCGGGCAATGCACAACCATCTGGTTTGCAGATCATTACCCCACAGAATGGAACCGTATACACGGTGCAGGATTGGATCATTGTCAAATCAACATTCGGTGTAGAGACAGGCGCAACAAACGTGGTACTGCTCGTCAACGGCGAGGTCGTCCGTGAAGATGCGTTGGATGGCTCGATCCCGTCGGGAACCATCCAACAACCATGGCGCGCCTCCGCACCGGGGACGTATCAATTGCAGACCAAGCTGCTCACTGCAGATGGCGGCTCACATGATTCCAACGTGGTGCAAGTACAAGTTGGAGAAAGCGCCGCCTCTCAAACTCCGCCGACAGTTGAAACCACGCTTGCGCCTGATTACACACCCACACCTGAAGCCACGCCCACACTTGGGGCTCCGCAAGCCACTGCCATCAAAGACTCAAATTGCCGCTTTGGTCCCGGACAGGCGTATGAAATCACCGGCTATTTGCTGAGCCAACAAACCGCCCCCATTGTCGGACGCCGCTCAGACTCTACCTGGTGGGTCATTCAAACCGAAGCAGGCGTAAAGTGTTGGATCTGGGATGAACTGGTCGAAGTCAGTGGCGATACCAGCAATGTGCCCATTGTGGAAGCACCGCCTACACCTACACCCAGCCCAGTTCCCCTGAGTGCCCCACAACCCAGCGCGCCTTCCGGCACACTGAATTGCACCTCATCCGTTCAATTGACATGGCAACCCGTCTCACACCCGAACGGAGTCGCCTACTACGAATGGGAGATCGACGGTCCCGGCGGCAAACAAACCGGAACCACCGCAAGCACTTCTCAAGAGATCATTGTTGCATGCGGCAACAGCACCTACACATGGCGCGTACGCACAATCGACAAACTTGGGAATACCAGTGGGTTTTCAGACACTTTAACGTTTACAGTGAAATAACAATCTCATCAAAAAATAGCGGGCAGGTTATCCCTGCCCGCTATTTTTACACCCTGTTTACAATTAAATGACTGGCGTCACTCGTCAAACTTTCAGCATTCCATACAATTCATTTCAAAAGGAGAATGCAAATGAAACGAATCCTGCCCCTGATTCTTGCCCTGTTCTTGACGACCGCCTGCGCCATAACTTCAACAATCGAAGCTGCGCCTCTCCCTGCAACCGAAGCGGACCAACCATCCCCAACCTCTGTCCCCGCCGAAACATCCCCCGCTGCCGCACAACCCGCAGAAACCAACACAACCCTCCTCTACATCTCCGGCACCACCCACATCGAATCCAAACCGCAGGTCTGGCCTGATGTGGATGCTTTCCTTGTATTCTTGCAACAAGTGACCGCCCTCGGCATGAAGTGGTCTATCGGTGCAGATATTGGCTGGCTGGAAGGTGAGCCACGCGCCGCCGAATTGATCCAAGCCTCCGAAGCCTTGGGCGTGCAGTGGGACGTCCACACGCACAGTCCGCAAGACCGAGCAAAAGCCGCCTATCTCATCACACAAATGGGCGGTCATCCTAATTCTGTCGTTTCGGGCATGTTGGTCAGTGAGTTCAGCAACATCGGTCCACAAACCTATCAGGGTTTCACATGGACTCCACAAGTGTTATGGGGCGGCACGAATTGTCCCGGTCACCGCCCGGGATGTGATGATCTTGCTGCCGGGCTGTGGATTCCGCTCAGTGCAGAACAGTACACCACGCACAACCCGAACGGACAATATGTCCGTGTAGGCGGCGGTACACATCAGCTCAAAGATGGTCGCATGCTCGCTCAAAGCATTGCCAATGGACAATACACATACCCTGTCATCAGTTTTACGCTCATGGTCGCCCCAACCACATTACAGATCGTCGAAAGCGACGATGGCATTGCCGAGATCACAGCGTTTGTAAGCGAAATGAATGGCTATACCTTTGTCCGCTGGGCAAATATTGAAGAAACCGCTCAAGCCTGGAGGGCGGCAGGAAGCGTCCCCAGCCGCATTGAGATGGAATAAAAAAAGAGCGGGTCACGTTTCGAAACGTGACCCGCTCCCTACTTTGGCTCTGGTAATGGGCATTGCAATGGGGAGCCCGGCGAACGATTGTAAACATAGCCCCCATCTGAAGGGGTAAAAACTACCACTGCATCAATAAAAGTTGCGAAATAGGATGTATTCAAACAACCCAAAACAACCACATCTGCAGCGTGGAAAGATATAGGCGGGGGATTTCCAGGGATCACCACCCCTTCATGGAAACCAGAGTAAGGTCCGATCAAGGTAAAAACAAGGCGCTGATAATCCAAAAAACGATAATAGGTACTTCGGTCGGGTTCTCCTGCACCGGAAGGATAATAACGAGGGTAAAGTGCACGTCCTTCACGAATCATGGCATTTGGCTGTGAAAGGAATGTAAGAAGTTCCGCACGAGTAAAACCAGATTGCTCCAACAAACCAGTTTCTTCCAATTCGGATAATATCTTTTCCGGCTCGCGGATCTGATATCGCGGCTCAAAAAACATTTCAGACACGGGCAGTAAAGCCCCCAGCGCAAGAATAGCGCCTAAAACAGGTATTATGCTGGCATAGGATCCCCATCTCAGTTCAGGAAAAACATTAATCCCAGAAGCTGGGCTGTAATCTTCCTGGGGGACGCCTGCAAATCTCAAAAGCCAACTAAGTAGTTGTATTCCACCAGCCATATAATACAAGAGAACAAGCCAATCCACTGGGGCAATATAACGTCCACCAGATGTCAAACCGAGTGAATTAGTGAAGAGATACGTCATAAAAAAAACGATTGGCAGGAGTGCAATTGCCCGCTTGCGCTCCCACATGGATCCAACGCCTAGAGAAATCAAGGCGATGTTTAGAATGATCATCCCTGAGCCAACCGTGTCAACGAACCCGTCCTTCCAACTCTTTTTCCAATAGGGCAGGTCTGATTTTATAGTGTTCCAAAGATCATGAAAGACCGGTGTTGCAGGCAGGGAAATCACCGATGTGATGGTGTTATGCAATAAGTGATTCAGAAGAGAGCAAGGCACAGATTCACAGGTCAAAGAACCAGCTTGGGTTAATGACCGCTGGCGAAGTAAGGCATGAGTGTTTACTTGGTAAAAAGAATCGGATGAATTTAGAGCATTTACAGTCTCGGAATGAGTGGAAGCATCCGCACCAATACCATACCTGTATCGAAGCAAAATTTCGATACGGGAATAATACGTATAAAACATGGGAATTCCCTTCGTAGAATTCCGCACTTCCCAAGGCAGAGTGACTGTCAACATTCCAACGATGACTAACAAGCCAACAAGAACAACCTGTTTCCAACGAATCCTTAAAAATAATGGAGAACAAATCAGAACCGCAGGTAAAAGAGGCAATACATGAGAGCGAATCATCAGCGCAAGCCCGAACACAGCGCCCGCCCAGATCAAAATGTTAAGCCTGGATGGATGTTTCATCCATTTTAGAATCAATAGTATAAAAATAGAGATGCCAATCGCAGTTGGAAAATCGGTCAGCATCATTTTAGGACTGGCAGTATCGATCCACTTTGCGGCGATAATGGCATTCACCCCTCGAATGGCGATTAACACACTTGCAGAGATACCCAGTGCTCGGCTATGCAATTCATTACCGATAAGATAGATCACAGCAGGGAACACAGCGAACAAGGCGGCTTGAGCCGTCATCAAAATCACGTAATCCTGACCGAATACCAGGTGCAGGACAAGCAGAAAGATGCTGTATAAAGGGCGGTCAGAATAAAGCCCATTAAGCAATGATTGTCCGATCAAAGCAAATTGCCCACCCTGGTCGAACGTTGCAGCATCAGAATAGGGATAGATAACGTTTTTGGCAGTGTCAGGCATGAAATAATTCGGGTTCAAGGGACCGCGTCCCCAAAACCAGGCAGCAAGCACCCAGATCAAGATAAAAAGTACAAAATCTATCTTGGCATGCTTGAATATATTAAATCGGCGCTCAAAAAACAAAAATAGCGTCCCAACAAAAAGGGACAACAAGACTTGAAATCCAAGAACAGGCACACCAGCGTTATACCAATAATCTGATGGGAAGCGAATACCAATGCCGGTAGAAAGGATGAATAGTATTAATAAAATGGAAATCCCAAAAACGACAAATCCAACTTTCAGAATGAGATGGGTCGTTTTGGTATTCAGGGAATTTATCCCTTTCCTTTCGATAAGGGTCAAAACAACTGTCAGGATACTTGCAATGGTCAGCCAAATTATGATAGGTGAGAGGGTGGTAATGTAACTTGCGAACCTACCAAGGCGGTATGAGGGCATCAACAGTGCGGCACTTCCAGATAAAAACATTAACAAAAAGATGACCAACACAAAGTCACCCGCTCTACCAGGCTGGGTTATATCTGCCCATAGGTTCATGGAAAGCTCGCGTCTGCGCAATAAATATACGCTCGTGAAAAGCAGCGAGAATCCAATCAATAAAACAGATACACCAAGCAGGGTCCGTTCAATAGAGTACCCTAGAAAAACTGCATTCTTCGGGTCTGATGGAGATGCCAGCAGAATGGCAAAAGTGATAAATGTCCCAAGGGACAGAAAAAAAACGTAGGCTGGGAAGCGTTTTGAAATTGAGATCATGATATTTTTTTTCCGGCGTCATCATCTAATGTTGGTTTACGCTCAAGCCAGAAAAGGAAGGATAGTCCGCCAATAATCGAAGCAAGAAAAAAAGTCAACGCGAGCCACGGCTCAAGGTAAAAGGTCAGGAATGCCAGTCCGCCTATGACTAGCCCCATGAGGTGGACACTAAAAACTGCGTATCGGGGCATCATACCCAACTTGATAAAGCGATGATAAGTATGGTCACGTCTGCCGCTGCCAATGGATTGCCCTCTACGCAAACGTGAGACAACGACTAATGTAGTATCGAATATGGGAACTCCCAAAAGCATGATCGGCACCACCCACGACGACTCAGGATTACGATTTAAGGGATTATACAAAATGGCAAATGAAGCGAGCAAAAATCCAATAGTCTGCGCACCAGAATCGCCAAGAAAAAATCGAACTGCTACCCCGTTCCAAAAATACAAGGCAATACTGATTCCCAGTAATGCCGCAGTCCAAAGCGCAAGCATGGGTTGCTGGGAAAGAATGGCAGCGCCTACAAAAAAAGCCGATGCAATCGTACCAAGCCCTGCCACAATGCCGTCCATACTATCGATCATGTTCATTGCGTTTGTAATGCCTACTAACCAAAATATGGTGATCAATATATTGAGCAACTGAGCAAATGTGGAAGAGAATGCATTAGTCTCAAATAAAACGGTCACAAATCGAACCTGCACACCAAAGGAGATCAATAGCGCAGAAGCAATCAACTGCCCCAAAAGTTTGGGACCTGCAGATAAGCCTTTGAGGTCATCCAACAAACCGAATGTAAAGACAACCACTGCACCAATTAGAACAGCCAGCATGTCTCGGCTCAAGGACGAATAGTAAAACAATGCAAGAAAAAAAAACGCTAAGAACAGCAAAATACCGCCCGCCAACGGAGTCGAACGGGCATGTTGTTTATGCGGAGCGGAGCCGGGAACATCCATGATCCCAAGTCGTTCTGCCAATAGGGCAGCGGGGACTCCTAGGACAAGGCTCAAAAGCAAACTAATGATTCCAAACTGAAGGGGGGTTCCCATATATTCAAAAATTCCTGAAGTAACGATGCGGCTTGTAGTTTATCAGAGTTTTCGCCGTCCCCACCACCCCATCAAGACCTCATTTTCGACGTATCTGCCGATAAACAGGTGACAAGAAGAAACGTAATGCACTTTGAAAATGTAGATAGAGGTAATACAGTTTTTTGCGGCTGGAACGCTGCGCATCATGCCGGACCTTGAGCCTGCTATCCACCATCAGCTTCATGCCACCCAGACGGAGGCGGCTGCAAAAATCCACATCCTCCAGATAGAGGCGGAAACGTTTATCCATACCGCCAAGCTTGCGATAGGAAGCGGAAGGCAGCAGCCAAAACATACCTGCGATCCAATCCGGGTGGATCATGCCGTCACTGTCTGGCAGGAATGGCTTGAAGGTGTAGCCGGGCAGTCGGCGCTGGATCATTTCAAATGGAGTTGGAAGCGGGCGGTAAGAGTCCTGCACGGTTCCAGTTTCGTCAATGATCTGGGGGGCAACCAAGTCTGCTTGATGCGCTTTTAGAGTGTTGAGCAAGTCAGCAAACACCGGACGTTCAAAGATCAGATCGGGGTTAAGTACCGCAAAGTACTCCCCCTGTGCCACCTCAAATGCGCGATTGTGATTTTCGGCAAACCCCAAGGGGTTTTCATTTCGAAGCATAACAAAAGAATGCCATGGGGATGGGTCGAAATCAGGCAGTTTATTTTTCAGATTATCGGTAAGGATCAATTGAAAACGAATAGCAGTCTCTGGCTCAGATTTTTGAATGCTATCCAGCAGATGCACGATCTTTTCTGCATCTCCGTGACTGACAATGGAAATTGTAATAAGAGGAAAGTCAGTCATCCGCGGCGGTTCCGTTTCACAAATTCCTGATAAGGCTCCAGCAGTCCTCTGGACATGAATTGCAGGATTTCTCCAGGTTTCACTTGAATGTTACTTTGAATCTCTCTTCGTTTTTTCAATATCATGGGCAACCCACGCAAAGCATCTCGAATCGCCCGTACAATAACCCCACCCTGCCCCCGCATGGTCAAGTAAGCAATAAAGAAAGATAGGGTAAAAAGATGAAGCGGTAAAAACAAGCCAAAATATGGGGAGGGCATGTCTTTTACAAATGTCCAGATCATATTGCGATACCCATAATAAACAGAAAAGTCACCACGCTTTCCTGTGCTGGCAGAGCCTACATGATGAACAATGGCGTTGGGTACATATAAACACTTCTTACCATGGATCCGAAAACGAAACCCCAGATCGACATCTTCAAAATAAGAAAAATAATCCTCATCAAAGCCGCCAACCTTCAAAAATACTTCGCGTGAATATAATGCAGCGGCGGCACATGGACTGAATATTTCCCGCTCTTCCAGCCCGTTTTTTTCAGCAGTCAGGTTATAACTATTTCGCCAGGCAAGACCACTGATATGGTAGGCATCGCCAGCGCCGTCAAGTAAAAAAGGAGCACTATATTGAAGTTGTCTCGAGGAAAACGCCATGAATCCTGGGTTATTCTCAACTGCCAATAAAAGGTGATTCAACCAATCTGGTTCAGGGTAAGCATCGGCATTCAAGAGTGCAATCCATTTCCCTTTCGCCAGTTGAACACCAATATTATTGGCAACGGCAAACCCAAGATTGGTTTCAAGATGTTTCACTGTTATGGCTAGACTTGGGAACTGCCCCCGTACATCCTTTACGGAACCATCTGTGGATCCGTTATCCACAAGAACGATTTCAAAATCCTGGTAAGTCTGTTCCAAAAGCAAGGATAGGCATCGAGACAGGTGGGCACCGCTATTCCAAGCAACAATCACAATTGATACAAAAGGTTCTGGCATTCGCCTATTATAAATGAGTAGAGAACGTAAACACAATTAAAGGCATTTCGTTATTATTGAATTTCATTTTGAACCAAGCCTTGAATAAAAAAACGCAGCTCAGCCCAAAAACCGCCGAACTGCATCCATAGGTATCAAACAGCATAAAAAGGAGCTAAGTATCTGACACTAAACCTATCAGTTTTTCAGCCTGTCGTTTTCTTGAGTATTGGATGACAGCCGAATTGCGGCGTTCTTCACCTACAGGTAGGTGCCGTTCCAAACCATTCGCTTTACCATCTACCAACTCATGAATTCTTTGAGCAAGAGTGTCCACATTTTCGCCAAAAGACTCTCCACGCCCGGTTGCATTGAGTACTGTACTTGCAGACATGTCTGAGCCGATCCCTACAGAAAGAATGGGAGGACCTGCAAATAAGTATTCAAATAATTTTCCAGTTAGGATTCCCTGCACATGGTCAGACTTGAATTCCAGAAAGAGTAACGCATCCGCATCTCGCTGAAAATGAAGCACCTGCTGACGGGGAAGAAATCCTCCATATTGAACATAATCAACAATATTCATTTCTTTCGCCAATGTTCGCATATCGGCATTGTTTCCATAAAAAATTATCTGCAATCGATCAGGTGAAAGATGCCCGGCTTCATGCAGGCGTGCAATAGCTTGAAACAATGCTGAGGGGTCCTGTTTGTCTGCATAGACCGAACCGGTATATATAATGCGAAAGACCCCATCTTGCGGAAATGACCTCTCCTTTGGGAGATTTTCATAATCTTCAGGGTCAAAACCATTGTAGATCACAGAAACCTTACTGCCGTACTTGCGCTCCAACACAAGCGCCAGGGGGTCTGATACTGTTGTAATGAAATCAGCCACAGTCATCCAGGAGCGTTCGTTTCTCTTTTCGAAGATCGTGAACGGCCACATTCCAGGGTATAGGTGATTCTCTGTCCACAGATCACGCCAATCTGCGATCCATAATTTCGCGATCCCGGCTTTTCGCAATTTATACGCCACACGATGAACCGTATATGGCCATGCTGAACTTATGACCAAATCCCACCGTTCGTTTGCGACGGCTTGAAATGCCGGTTCCACCCATAGGTCAGTCAGGTCGGGCATCCTGCAAGCATTGAGCACTCCATATTTCGTTTGGAACCATTGGATCAATTTATTTATGACGCCCACCGCAAACGCCCTCAATTTTGCCTTGGGCATATTTTTTGAATCTGTATATTTTTCGGCGTTTTTTTTTCCCAGTGAACCGCGCAGCAAATTGAAGAAAGGCATTTCTACTTCACGAACTGCAAACCCTGTGTACGGATAGACTGTGTTTGTGGGGTGATCATGTTTTCGTGTTGTTAACACAGTGACATCATGCCCAGCACGCGACCAATACTTCGCCCAGGAATACGGGCGCAGCGAGGCAACAGAATTTTGCGGCGGAAAATAGGTGGCGATGATCAGGATCTTCATGAAATAGAGCTTCAGGTTAGCGAGTCGGTTCGATCAAGGACAACCAGCGGCAAAAATTAAGCAAACGCCAATATTGCAGTTGAAACGGTAATACACCAGCGATAACTTTCTGTAGGAGATTACCCTGTCGAATATCCGTCAATACATTTGACGGGGTATGTTTATTCTGCCAGATTCTTCTTGCCCGGTATATTGCAGTTAAATCTCTTTGAGTGATGGGATAGGCAGGAATCTCCAGACCACTAAGAAACTGACTGCGACAAAAATAACCTTAGAGAAGAAAACAGATAAAACCAACGATTCAGATATAAACATAATCGAAACTATTGTAATCAAGATGAAAAATGCTAACAAAACCATAAATCTTTTCCAATTCACAGTTACTGGGTGTAGTTGTTGGGTATAATACATATAGCTGCCTGTAAGAAATAAATAAGAAATTAACTTAGCACTCGCAGAACCAGTAGCACCATAAGTTGGAATAAGCAACCAATTAAGAACAAAATTTAATCCTGCTGTAATCCAAGCAAGTCGCCCAAACAAGTATGTTTTCTTCTCAAGTGAAATTCCGATACCTGTTACCTGTTGCGTAGATTGAACAACAATACCAATACAAAGTATCGCAAGAGGTAACCCGCTGCGAAGATATTCGTCCGGCATCAAAAGGTTAATAATTTCTCCTGAAAATAACGCCATACCTCCGCCAAAAAGCAACATAACATATATCAACAACAAGAGTACATCTCCATATATGGTGCTGTATTCTTGAGGATGGTCGGCTTTTACTTTAAAGGCTAGAGGGCTCGATGCTTTCCCAAAAGCAGCTGACACAAACATCACAAAAGAGGCGAAGCGAAATGCAACTGAATAAATCCCAACCTCTTCCACAGAAGTCATTGTAGCAAGCATCCAACGATCTATCGATCCAAACAACCAAAATGCAAACCCAGCATAGATATAAGGATAACCAGTGAGAACCAGCTGTTTCATCCACTGATAATCTATGCTGGCAGGTTTAAAATCGGTGCGAATCATCCAAAGGGATAAAGGTACAGTCAACATCAATACAATAGTTTGAGCAAGTAACAAACCATCAATACCCATACTTAATCTCACCACAGCTATCAAACCAATGAATGTTGACACAACCCTTGTTATAATAGCTAATAAGAAAAAACGCCATGGGGCAAAATGCAATCGCAAAACATCTAAAATATACTGTGACCACTGAGAAAACGCCATGAAAAGCAAGGCGGCAACCAATGAAACCCAAGTAATTGGTAATTCTAAAATTTTTATCTTTGGCAAAATAAAAGGGATGACCGCAAGTCCTATCCCAATTGCTAGAAATCCAAAACATGTTTGAGCAACCAAACCGGAAGTCACAATTACAGGTTTGGTTACATTTGTTGTATTTACATCCCAATAATAAATAGATACAGCATTATTTAGTCCGAAATTAATGAAAAGTCCCAATAGCCCAGTTATTGTAATAATTAAATCCAAAACACCGAATGCCTTAGGAGATAATGCGGCAGCAAGAAGCGGGAAAGTAAAAAACGACAACATCTTTGTAAGAAGGTCCGCCCCACCATAAACTACACTGTCTGTAAAAATTTGCCGAAAAAATCTTAAGTTCATAAATTAGCTTCCAGTATAAAAATTTTGTCCCAAAAGAAGGGCTAATAACCAAAAATCGATATTAAGCATGAATACCCAAGCAACAAGAGTAGTACATATACGACAATACCCTCTGAAATCAAAATTAAACATACATAGACACAATAAATTCGAGGATCTTTTTGGGAATTATTTATATTGCCTCAAACCATTTACCATAGCGTAAACGCACTACTAATTTTTCATACCAAACAGTTGTTGCATTTATCATAATAATTTCGTGATTCTTTACTCTTGAAAACATCCTTGCCTGCCCTTTTTAGTACCTTAACAAAATAAGAGTTATAAGCTTCTGGTGAAAAGTGATCAAGCCAGAAAGAGTATGATAAATCAGCAAGGGTTTCCATTTCTTCCTGATTTGAAAGTAATTTATCAAGAATTTGTGCTAATTTCTCAGCATCATCAGGAAATTGAATTGACGGACAATCATTGTACCCATGAAGATCCAAAACATTCCCGCCAATCACTACGCAACCAGAAGCAAAGCCTTCAGTTGCAAGTCTAAGCAGTACTGCCCCAGGTTGATCAATCAAGATCGTTGTACGTTTCAATACCTGAAGAACCTCTTCGTGAGGCATGCCAGTAAGCAATAAAAACTCAAAATCCTTTCGGCAGGTTTCCAAAATTTGAATTGCCTTTATTACTATTGAAGTCCCCTTAATAGATGGATCAGATGGGGCATGAAGGATTAATTTCTTTTCTAATGACAAACCAACAGTTCTTGGCAAAGGCATCTGAATGTATGGTCTTTCGACCAATGGATAGTATTGAAAAGTTGCATGATCCCGTGTAGAAAGCACGATTGCAGTTAATTCAGAAAAGCATTGCTTATACAGCTTAATTGCCAAATCAACAGGTGAAGATTTCGCACCAAACCACTGGGAAACACCAAAAGAACGATGGATAGCATGTTGAAGTGGGCGATATCTCACGTCGCTTCCACAGTGTCTGACAATAAGTTTTTTTCTAGCTGCCTTGATGAGTAAATAATCCAAGTTAAGAGGCAAATAGGATACTGTCCAATTAAAGAAAAATATATCAATTTTTAGAAGCATTTTCAAAAAGACAATAAAACGGATCGCCCGCTTACCCGATCTTATTAAGAAATGGTCGGAAGAACACCAAACACCAAAACGGATATTATGCACCCAAGGGGAAAAACCATCTTCTTTATATAATGGATTCTCAATAAATTCATGAACATACACCTTGTAAATTCTGGACTCTGCCAACACGGCGGAAATATTTCTCATATTATTAGAAGTTTCCACCCCGGCTAACAATAAGGTTTCATTCTCACCAACAACTTTACTTTTCATCTGTCTAAAAATTAATACAAAGGGAAGCAATATTAAGAATACGATGATACCGATGAATGCATTTATAGAAATTGATAATACATACTTTAAGGATGAAAAATATTTATGCATTAAATAAAACCTACTTAACTATCTCTGCAATACGAGATTCCAAACGTTCTCGTACTGCCTGTTCAGAGTGAAACTCTGAAACCCATTGCCAGCCTTGTGCCCCTAGTCTCTTTGTCTCTTCAGGATTATCAAATAAAAATCGTAAATGAGAGGCTATTTCATCAGGGGTAAATGCCACTAAAAAGGGATGCCACGAAAAACTTTCAAACATCAGGTTATCTGGAACAAATGTAATCACTGGACAAGAACAAGAAAGTGCTTCCACTGAAACAGAACCGTACCATCCTGCGCCAAAATCATCTAACACCACTTGCGACACGGAATAAATGTTCAACATTTCAGATCGTGTTAATCCCGAGATGTTATCTCCCTTAACATAAATGATGTTGTCATTAAGATTTAGTTGATTTGCTAGTTCCTTGGCTGCGTCGAGATCATCAGAAGCTGTCCTATCAGGAATAATTAATTTCACTCGAGAGCGCTGTTGGGGTATTAATTCATTAAGGAATAACTGAAGGGCATAAAAAATCTTCTCAGACGCTTTCCATTGACCTGTTATTTTATGGATTTCCGTATTACGAAGCATCATTCTAGACGGAACAAAAATGTTGAAATTTAATTCTTGGATTCCCCATCGTTTGAACGAATATTCAGCAGAATTTTCGTTTCTTTTAAAGACGTCCATGTCCACTGCCAACCTAAAAATATCTTCGATAAAATCATACCTCTTTAGCCGATTCAAAGCATGTTTATATGGTAGAGCTGTAATGGGAGCAGATATAAAAGAAGCTTTTCTAACAGCTATTCTGTATAGTCGCTGGTTAAGATAATAATTAAGCTTAGATCGAAAATTATCCATAAGATTTCCAACCCGCGGCAAAGATCTAATAATCTTAAATTCACTGTAGGTAAGTGTTGGAAAGACAGTAATATCGCTCCCAGTAACACGAAATATGGTTTTCGTTTTTACCCAAGGAAGAAGCACTACTTCTGGCCCGGAAAAAACACATAGATCATATTGGCTTAATATTTTAATATATTTCAACTCTTTGCGGCTACGTATCCAACCTAAACCAAGACTCAACAAAATGAGATGCTTAACAGGAATACTTTCCATTAATTTAATCCATTGAGGATAGTTTCCTTTAAGTTCCGGTTTATCAGATTCTGGAAGCTCAGTGTTTGGTGTAAATTGATTGACAACTGCATATAAATGGCAGACAATTTTCGAAGAGGATTGTAAGGATTGAGCCTCTCGGAAAAAGTTATTTGCAATATTACCAATAAGTGCGACTTTTATTTTCTCTTTATTCATAGTGTTTGTTTCCTAAAGTTGCCAAAATCTCGTACACTCCAATTTGCCCTTTGTAATCGCCCTTAAAAAAAGGATTAGGTGTTGGTGTAGATGGATCGATATGAATGCAACCCTCCCCAGAACTATTTATTGCTGAAAAGCCCAGTTTTTGAAGTTCCCCCTCTAAAACGCTCGGCTCAATAATCAAATTCATTCCAGGCTCAAAAACATTCTCGCGGTCATAACGCAGGGTGTCAGTGAAGGTTCGTGCGGCTATCGCTTTGGGGTCGAAGTCATCTGCCTTGTTATGCTCCTCTTGCCAGAGAAACATATACCAACCGAGCCCATTGGCATTAACATATAACGTTCCACCTAGTTTTAGCACCCGCGTTAGTTCCATCAGCGATTTACGCCAGGGCGTCAAAAATACAACGCCATAACAGAAGATGGCGTCAAAACTATCATCAGCGTAGGGCAATTCATCGATACCGCTCAGACGGAAATCGAGATTGGGAACGGCGAGTTCCCGCGCCAGGTTACCAAGAAAATCCACACGCAGTGGCGAAATATCGCAAGCACTGACTTTCTGATTCATGCCCGCAAGCGCAAGCGACCATTGCCCAAAACCACAGCCGGCATCCAATACATGCTCATGCCCTGCAAAGCCGATAGCCCGAAGGCGTTCTGTGTATTTATTTAGTCCTTCACCATAAATTCTCTGCAAGAACATCTCGTCGTTATGACCAATACTTTGCCGGCTCATAGATTGCACCTTGGCCAGCGCGGTTTTAAGGTTTAGAGTCATATTTTCCATGCAGTCCATTCTTTCCCATTGATCTCGATCATCAATTTTTTTACCCTCAATGCAATTCCACCGAGTCGGAATTAATCATTTTTTGCCATCATCAACAACTCCAACAACCTGTTGCGAGTACCATAACCTTCATAGCGGTGTTTGATCAATTCATCGGGTTTTTGGTGTAAAGGACGGGTGCGCTCGTAGCGATCAAGATTCTCTGTATTAAGGAAGATATGAATGGGGTGAAAATCGAAAACTTTAAGCCCAGAAAACCTGATAAAACTGCTCAGACGCTTCTCTAATCCGTACATACAATGAACATCATCTTCCCAATTGTATGGAACTCGAACCAGATTATTCCATAACAACCACGGCTTAAGTTCTATATGCGTTTGGGCGGGAATGAAATGGTTTACTTCATGAGTTAATCTACTTTAAATAATTCAAGAATACCTGAATTTTGTGTCATAGAATGACTACGCGCAGATACTGCCTCAGGCACAATAGCATACATTCGGTCAATTACTTCACGGCAATTTTTTCCATTACGAATATCACCCTCAAGCAGAAAATTGAAATTTGGATGAAGTCCCAACTCAAATTTTGAATTCGCGTAATCGACTTAACAAGGGTGTTTCATGGGTCACAAACCATGTGGCAGCTATATTTGCCTCTTCGACAAGATCAATGGTGTCGTTGAGCACGTCATCATGTGCCCAATCAATATCAAACGTCAAGAAAATCTTGTCTTTCCAAGATAATTCTTCATTTACTACAATGGAAGAAATGTTCTTAAAATTTTTCATCGTTCTATCATTCAATCATTCTAGCTGGAGTTCCCCAAGCCTTCCTGCCCGACGGAATATCTCGATTAACAAAACTGTTTGCGCCAATTATGCAGCCATCCCCAATTGATATTCCTTTGCTGATGATCGTATTTGGCCCAATATAACAATTACTCCCAATTCGAACCGGCGCTCGATCTGGCTGCTCCCCCCCCCCACTAATTGCCCATTTTACTGTATCATGAGTATAAATCTGTACACCAGCACTAATAGAGCAATAATTCCCTATTTCAAGACCACCTGATCCATCCAATACTGTAAAAGGTCCAATCCAGGTATGCATACCTACTTTTACATCACCTAATACAACGGCGCTATCATATATACTCGTTCCCTCACCAAAACCAAGTAATTGGGACTTCTTCCAACGGTCAACAATGTAGTCTGCAAAAGGAAGACTACGGTTTAAACGATCACGCACATCATATTGTTGTTGCAAAAACAACTTTTGAAGCTCCTCAAGAAGTTCATCTATGCGATCATTCTTTTTCTGATCACCAGCTTTTTTCTGGGAATTAAATTTATTTTTCATATTGATCCATCATGAAAATAAAGTATCTTCCATCCACTGATTAACATTTAATAATGACCAGACCAACAATCGGCGATTGTTTTTTCCGCTAAGATGTTCAAGTACCAATTCTTCAACCGTGTGACGGTCTAACACCTCATAAATACGAGGTTGTCCAATCAGAAGAGCGCGTTCAACAAAGTTGATGCTTTCGCCCTTAAACCAACTTGCATCAGGAGATGAAAAACCCTGTTTCTCGGCTTTCGCAATATCTGCAGGTAAGTAATGAGACATCATATCCCTCATTAATTGTTTACCATCGTTATTTTTTTTGAAGTATTTATCCTGCTTGCTCCCCAGCTCATTTTCATTAATTCGAATAACATCCGCCAGGTTATTCAACTTTAAATTTACCGGGCACTGCATGGCAAAATCAACCAAATCATTATCCATAAATGGGACACGACTTTCCAATCCATGAGCCATTGAGAGCTTATCTTCCACTACGAACAAGCCATGAAGGAAGGTTTTAGCTTCGAAATAAAGGGAGTGATTGATGTAATCTTCGGGTTTCTCAAGTTTATTGTCGTTTAAAGAAAAAACATCTCGAAAGATATCCCGTGTCCAAACCTTATTTACATCACCCCACACTGGCGCAAACATTGCCTTTAATTCGGTATTATTAACTAGACGCTGCCAATAAAGGTAGTATTGATCTATATATTGTTCAAAGTCTTGGCTTCCTGCAGCCCTGTAGTATCGCCAAGGATAACCACCAAACAATTCATCACCGCCGCTGCCAGACAGCACCACTTTAACAAACTTGCTCGTAAGTTTTGCAGCGTAGTAATTTGGATAACTCTGACCGACTCGTGGTTCCTCCAGATGCCAGGCAAGTGCAGGCAGACAACGTTCCATATCACCTGCCTTCAAAACCATCTCATAATGCTCAGTCTTAAATCGAGCAGACATTGCTTCCGCTTTGGCACGTTCATCGTACCCAAATTCCATACCAGATGCAGTTGTAAGGTCAAAACCGATAGTAAAACTTTTAAGTTTCGGCAAAGATTGCGAGGCAATGGCAGTGATAGAACCACTATCCATTCCCCCACTAAGATAGGCACCTAGTTCAACATCACTAACAAGCTGTCGGTTGACAGCTTGACGAAAAAGACGATCCAGTTCTTCAAGATATTCTTCATAGCGAGCAGGTTTTTCAGACTCACGAAAATTGTAGTCCCAGTATTGGGTTCGTTGTTGATGTCCGGATACAAAATCAAAAGTGAGAAAATACCCGGGCGGTAGAAGTGTAACATCTTGAAGCAGAGTTTGATCGGTAAAAATATTCTGGAAGGTAAAGTATTCGAGCAAAGCGGGTTTGTTTAGAACACGCTCAAACTGAGGCAATGCTAAAATTGCCTTTTGCTCCGAGCCGAAGGCAAAACGTGTACCCTGCTGTGCGTAATAAAGCGGCTTGACACCATATCGATCCCTAGCCAAAAGCAAGGTGTGTTCTTTACGATCCCACAGTGCAAGAGCAAACATTCCATTAAACCGAACCAAGGCTTTTGGTCCCCATTCAGCTAACGCATTTAATACCACTTCGCTATCAGAATGTGAACGAAACCAATATCCACATTCTTCTAATTCTGCACGCAATTCTTTGAAATTATACATCTCCCCGTTATAGACCATGACATACCGATGATCAATGCTAATCATCGGCTGCTCGGCATCTGAAGAAAGATCTATAATAGCCAATCTACGATGCCCAAATCCTACATTACCCTCAATCCACTGTCCTTCACCATCTGGACCACGATGTGCAATTGCATCTGTCATTTTTTTAACAACAGATTTATCTACAGGAGCACCATTAGTATTTATAATACCTGCTATTCCACACATCGAATATCACCTCAATTCATTTCGAATAACCTAACAACCGTCAAAAAATCTTATCAAACCTGTGGAATATAGCTCTTCAACCGCTCAATCACATAATCTTGTTCATCTTCAGACATTTGAGCATACAAAGGCAGAGTAATAGTCAAATGATCTGCCAGATATGCATTAGGAAAATCTGATGGTGAAATAGAATATTTTTCTTTGTAATATCCCAACATATGAACAGCATGGGTACCAGGGCGGGTAGCAATAACAGATGACTCCAAATTATCCATCAAAGCATTCCGACTATTTGATAACCGCTCAACGTTTTCAAGAGATGGTTCTTCAGGTCGGAACAAGCAAACATATGATTGATAACCATGTTGATACCCTTTAGGTGTCATTGGTGTACGCAACCACTTCAAATCTGACAATTCCCTGTCATATCGACTTGCAATCCGTGACCGTTGTTCAAGAATCCATTTTAAACGATGCATTTGCGCCGCACCAATAGCACCTTGAAAATCGGTCATTCGATAGTTATAACCAACAACATTAAACTCAGGCAAAAGGTAACTTCGTGAGCCAAGGTGCCTTGCCAAATCACTTTTTGATGCGCCGTGATCTCGTAAGGAGCGTATTTTTTCAGCAAGTTCAGTTGAATTTGTGACCACCATCCCACCCTCACCTGTTGTAATCGCTTTACGAGGATGAAAGCTAAAACAGCCAATATCAGCCAATGTACCCGCATGGTGCCCCTGATACCAAGCCCCGGTAGCACAGGCATCATCCTCCACAACAAATAGATGGTATTTTTTGCAATATCCATACTCGGATGCATTGGGGCACTTACCCCAAATAAACTTACTGGCATAATAACTTTCGTAAGCGGTGTAATGGCAGCCTCGATCTTAGACACATCAATATTAAATGTATCTAATTCAATATCGACAAATACAGGTTGAGCGCCAAGCATTTCTACTACATTTGCAGTCGCGACCCAAGTAAATGGAGGAATTATCACTTCATCTCCTGGCTGCACATCCAATGCGATTAAAGCTAAGTGTAAAGCCGTAGTACAAGATGTTGTAGCTAATGCATATGAAGTCCGCGTATACTCTGCAAAAAGACCTTCAAATTCATTTACTTTTGACCTTGCACCACCCAACTAGTTTCTAAAGGTTCTTGGATTGCTTTTTTTCTTCTTCTCCAAAAAGGTTTTGAAATAGGTATTTTCATAAGGAATTTTGCTACCTAAATTTATAATTGGGCTTTCATTTTCCTAGAAGTCTCAACTGCGAGTCAACTTATCTTTCGCTTACGCCATTGAACAACCTGACGCAAACCATCTAGTAGATCTGTATCTGCCTTGAACCAATCATTTCGGCTTTTTCAGTGCTGCCAATTCGATGCGTAACGAAACTTTGTGCCTGCGGCTTGTATTCAGGCTTCAAGTCCGAACCGGATAGTTCCAACAACATATCCACTAGTTCATTGATGGTGGTACCCACTCCCATACCGATATTGAAGAACTCGTCCGCGCATTCTGCTTTCATACCAAGAACATTAGCTTTCGCCACATCCTTCACATAAATAAAATCGTACATCTGCGAACCGTCACCAAAGATCACGGGCGGCTTTCCGGCAAGGATATTATCCATGGCCTTCATAATCACACTAACATAAGTACCTTCGTAATCCATACGTTCACCATAAATGTTCATATAACGAAAACCGATATATGGAAGTTTGTATTGTTCATATATGGAACGAAACATTTGCTCATTTGCAATCTTGGTCGCACCATAAGTTGTGCGATTATTGAAGGGATGCTCTTCGGTCATGGGCGTAATAAGCGCATTGCCATACACTGAAGCCGAAGAGGAATAAACAACACGCTTCACTCCTAGGTCATGGCAGGCTTCAACCACATTCCATGTTCCCATCACATTTGTTTCCGGCACTGCGTGGATCATTGACGCATTCGCCCAGCCACAGTGACGCAAGCAGGAACACGCCGTCAATGCCCTGCATGGCTTGGCGCAGAGCATCATTGTCGGTGATGGAACCTTCTATAATTCTAACTTTAGGAGATTTAGCAGCGAGATCCAAATTATTACGGGAACCGCGCACAAAGTTATCAAAAATTACGATCTCTTTCACCGGTTCGTTAATCAATTCATCAACGATATGCGAGCCCACCAAACCTGCCCCGCCGATAAGCATGATAGATTTATTTTTTATATCCATGAAAATACAGACTACAACCTTTCGCAAGCAAAAATAGATTTCGTTTTAACGATAATTTACAAGAAAAAAAGATTCTATCATGGGCATCCTGCCCCACTTTGACAAGAATCCGCTCTCCAATATTGTCAGACGTCGAATATCATATCCCCCGGCCTCTTTTTTTTTCAAGCACGCCAATTTATATAAATCATACAGGCTGCAGCAGAATCTACAAGAAAACGCTTCGATCTTTCGAACATTTTACTTCTGATTCAACGCAACCTCTCGATTGGGCTTATAGCCAACACATTCAACTCATTTCCATTGAAAAGCATGCAAATAGTTTACCATAACCAAAATTTTACAGATCATGGTCACAGCATTTAATGACAATGCCGCATTAAGCGGTATTTAGCGGGTCAAGTGCCAGCTTGAGGGTAGTTTTCCAACCGGGTAGATGCAAATCAAAAGTCTTTTCGAATTTTGAGCAATCCAGAGCCGAAAAAAGCGGACGTTGCGCCGGGGTTGGGAAATCGGCGGTGACGGCTGGCACTATTTCCTTTGTAACTTGCTCTTGCTTATTCGGATCCGCCTCCAAAATGGACTGCGCCCACTCGAAGCGGCTGGTGTGCCCTGCCCCTGCCAGATGATAAAGACCAGCCCGTTCGTGCAGGTACCCGCTCCCCCGTCGAAGAAGAAGCGCCGTGGTCTCCGCCAGCATCCGCGCCCAGGTAGGGCTGCCAACCTGGTCAGACACGATCTGTAGCGTTTCCTGTTTGCGAGACCATGCCAGCACCTTATTGACAAACCCATCTCCGCGCAGGCTGTAAACCCAACTTGTGCGCAAGATGACGTGCCCGCCTCCAACCTGAGCGATAGCCTGTTCGCCTGCCAATTTGCTTCGACCGTACACATTGAGCGGATTCGTGGCATCCTCTTCCTTGTACGGTGAACCCATCATCCCATCAAAAACATAATCGGTGGAAAAATGGATCAACACAGCCTTGAGCGCACGCGCCTCTTCTGCCATCACACCGGGTGCTTTGGCGTTAACGGTCATAGCCGCATCCGGCTCGGATTCGGCTTTATCCACGGCGGTATAGGCTGCCGTATTTACAATGACCTGCGGCTTGATCTGTCGAATATGATCGGCAAGTCCATCCGGGCGGGTCAGATCAACGTCCTTGGAGCCCAACACAACCACTTCACCCAGGGGAGCCAGCGTGCGCTGCGCTTCCCAACCTAATTGACCGGTCTTGCCAAACAAAAGGATCTTCATAAATCGATATTTTTTGTGTTTTTGGTATCCGCCGCAAGGCGGGAAAGATAATTTCCATAGCCGGTGTTGGCAAGTTTTTCAGCCAGACCTTTGAGCTGCTCACGGTCAATAAACCCTTTGTAATAAGCGATCTCTTCGGGCGACGAGATCATCAGCCCTTGTCGTTCTTCGATGGTCTGCACAAAATTGGATGCCTGCAAAAGAGACTCGTGTGTTCCGGCATCCAGCCACGCCACGCCGCGCCCCAACGGAATGACCTGCAACTCCCCCATTTCCAGATAGATGCGGTTCAAGTCTGTGATCTCGATCTCACCGCGGGCAGAAGGTTTGAGCGCCTTTGCAAATTTTGATACGCGCTCATCGTAAAAATATAATCCGGGAACCGCATAATTCGAGCGGGGCTGTTTTGGTTTTTCTTCCAGGCTTACGGCTTTGCCAGCCGAATCAAATTCGATCACCCCGTAACGCTCCGGGTCTTGAACGGAATAAGCAAAGACCAGCGCGCCCTTCTTTAGTTCAGCTGCGCGTTGAATATGATCTGACAAGCCATGCCCAAAGAAGATATTGTCACCGAGGATCAGGCATGCTGATTCACCCGCAAGAAAATCTTCGCCAATAATGAATGCATCTGCCAGCCCGCGCGGCTCTGCCTGCTCGGCGTAGGAGAATTTCATGCCCCAGTGAGCACCATCGCCCAACAATCGTTGGAAGCCGGGCAGGTCTTCAGGAGAACTGATCACTAAAATTTCACGAATCCCTGCCAACATTAGCATGGATAAGGGGTAATAGATCATCGGCTTATCGTACACCGGCAACATTTGCTTGCTCACCGCCAATGTCAATGGATACAAACGTGTGCCGCGCCCACCCGCCAGAATAATTCCCTTCATTTCTCTGCGCTCCTCTTCAAGTTAACGTGACTTGTAGTTCGCATCCAACCAGCCTTTATATTCCTGCCGCTGACGGACGGCACTCACCCACTCTGGGTGCGCCAGATACCACTGCACTGTATCCAGCAAACCTTCGGTCAGGGTGTGCCGCGGGCGCCAACCGAGTTCGGTGCTGATCTTGTGAGTATCCATGTCGTAGCGACAGTCATGCCCGGGGCGATCTTTCACGAATTGGATCAGGTTTCGGTGCGGGGTAAACTCCGACCCGGCATTAACTTCGTCGAGAATATCGCAAATGGTCTCTACAATGGTCAGGTTGGCAGGTTGGTTCTCACCGCCAATATTATAAGTTGAGCCAGTCTTTCCCTTCGCAAGTACAAGGTAGATCGCCTCGCAATGATCTTCCACATGCAGCCAGTCGCGGATCTGCTGACCGTCACCATATACCGGCAGGGGTTTCCCCTCCAGTGCATTTAGGATCGTCAATGGGATCAATTTTTCAGGGAATTGATATGGACCGTAGTTATTGGAACAATTCGTAATGGTGTATGGCAAACCATAGGTATGCCCATACGAACGAACAAGGTGGTCGCTGGACGCCTTTGAGGCGGCATATGGAGAATTGGGCGCATACGGGGTTTCTTCCGTCCATGCGGGCTCGCCGGGCGCAAGTGACCCAAAGACTTCATCTGTGGAAACATGGTGAAAACGAACATCATCCAGCGCATGAGCTTTGTCGCGAATCCAATAATTTCGCGCAGCATCCAATAGGGTAAAGGTACCCATCACATTCGTCTCAATGAACTGACGGGGTCCCAAAATGGAACGGTCTACATGCGATTCTGCAGCGAAATGTACAATGGTATCGATCTGATACTCACGCAATACCGCGTCGATCTGCTCACTGTCGCATATATTGCCTTGCACAAAACGGTAGCGCGGGTCATTTGCAATATCTTGCAGGCTATCCAAATTACCAGCGTAGGTCAGTGAATCCAGATTAATAAGACGGACATCCGTTTCGGTGCGTAGAAAATAGTGAATGAAGTTCGAGCCAATGAACCCTGCCCCACCAGTGACCAATACATTTTTCATCAAAAAGTGATTTCCTTGGGGAATGTTTTTACTTAATCAAAAAGTTCTGCTTCTGCCAGGGGTTTTCCGTTGACATCTTTTGAGGAAAGAATCGGGGCTTCGTTATTATACAGAGGCCAATTAATGCCGAGTTTTGGGTCATTCCATTGAATGCTGCGTTCCCATTCTGGCGCGTAATAATCAGTGACCTTGTAAACAACCTCGGCATATGCACTCATGACATAAAAGCCATGGGCAAACCCGGCAGGCAGCCATAATTGTTGGCGATTTTCAGCAGAAAGGATTATACCAACCCACTCCCCAAAGGTCGGTGAATTGCGGCGGATATCTAAAGCAATGTCAAATATCTCTCCGGCGATCACCCGCACCAACTTCCCCTGTGCCTGACGGATCTGGTAATGCAGCCCGCGCAGGACGCCTCTTTGAGAACGAGATTGGTTTTCCTGAACAAAATTCTGCGGGATGCCCCCGGTAGAGAAGCGGTCAACTCGGTAGGTTTCCATAAAATAACCGCGCGGGTCTTCATAGACTTTAGGTTTAATGAGTATGACATCGGGGATCTTAGTGGGCAGGAACTCCATGGTCTGACGGGCTCTCCAGTTTTCAAAATTCTATTGCAATTCCTTATTATATCTGCAATCAAAGCGGATCATGTAAGAGCGGCAAGGGTAATCGCATCTGATAAAATTAAAGAAAAAACTTCTGGAGAAAACGTTTATGACCACGATTCGAAATGATGTATTTAAATTGGGCGATGCTTTCGCCACTCTTATTGGTGATGAAGTACAGGTTGGGCAGGCTGCGCCGGAATTTACCAGTGTTGTGCCCGGATGGGCTTCAGTGAATCCGCTTCAGGAATCCAAGGGCAAGGTGATCATCCTTTCTGCGGTTCCCTCACTGGATACGGATGTCTGTGACCGCGAAACCCGCCGTTTCAATGAAGAAGCCGCCAAACTGAGCGATGACATCGTCATCTACACCATCAGCACGGATTTCCCCATGGCACAGAAGCGCTGGTGCGGCGCCGCCGGTGTGGATAAGGTCAAGGTGGTTTCGGATGTGCTTGACGGTGAATTTGGCATCAAGTACGGCATTCTGATTAAGGAACGCCGCTACCTGCGCCGCTCGGTCTTCATTGTAGGACGTGATGGCAAACTGACCTATGTCAACTACCTGCCGACCCTTGGCAATGAGCCGGATTACAACGAAGTGATCGAAGCCGCGAAGAAAGCTCTCGGCTAGTAAAGTGTTTGGGCGGCAGCATCAAGCCCACGCCTTGGAAAGAGCGAAAGCCGTCCCGTCTTGGGGACGGCTTTTTTCATCCTGATGATAAAATCCAAATCTATGAATAAAAAATCGATCATTGTTATTGGCGCAGGCATGTCCGGGCTCGCTGCCGCACATGAATTGAATAAAGCCGGTTGGAATGTGACCGTGCTGGAAGCGCGTGAGCGTGTGGGCGGGCGTGTTCACACTGCGAGGGCGTTCTCAAGCGGATTGATCGCTGAGGGCGGCGCGGAGTATATCAACGAGAGCCAGTTTCGGATGATCGCGCTGGCAAAGGAATTTGACCTGCGTTTGGGTAACGTTGGCACCTGGCAAAACCAGAGCGGGGATTGGGCGGCGCTTGAAGGCAAGACTGGTCTAATGGAAGATAAAGCCCTATGGGGCACGGATCTCAGCGAAGAATACAAGCAGGTTTGGGTGGCTTTGGCTGAACTCGGCAAACAGGTTTCAGACCCTGCGAATCCCATTGCCGCCATCAACGCCAGGGAGCTTGATGCTCAAAATGCGCAGAGTTGGATCGAAAGTTTACAGGTACACCCGCTGGCAAAGACACTGTTCGCGAATCATATTCGCGCAGAGTACACCTGCGAACCGAAAGATTTTTCACTCCTTGACCTGGCTCGCAATGGAGCGCTTTATTACAGCGACCCGGACGCCGCAGACCCGGCTTTCCGTGTGATCGGCGGCAATGACCAAATTCCAAATGCGATCGCCAGCCGGCTGCCCGATTTGCGTTTGAATGCGGTTGTCAGTTCGGTCAAGGTTCAAGCAGAGGAAGTGGTCGTCACATACAAGCAAGCGGATTCATTCCATACCATCCGCGCGGCGTATGCGATCCTCGCCATACCGTTGACGACCGCAAGGCAGATCGACTTTGACGGAAGTCTGCCCACAGCCCATCATGCCATGTTGAATGGACTTTCCTACGGCTCGGTGACCAAGGTAATGATCGAATACCGCAGACGCTTCTGGCATGAACGCGGCTGGAACGGGCGGGTGAACACGGATCTCCCGATCATATATACCTGGGATGCAACAAGCCACCTGGAAGGTGAACGCGGCATCCTGACTGCCTATACAGGCGGGGAACCCGGCGCGGCACTCACCCGATTATCTGATACAGAGCGTATTCAGACCGCGGTTTCAGCAATCGACAGGATATTTCCCGGTTTTTCCGATCTGATCGAAAATACCCAAACCATTGCCTGGGGCAACGAAATATTTACACGGGGTTCTTATATGGCGTATGCTCCCAATCAAGTGACTGCCCACTGGCAAGCACTCTTCTCCCCTGCCGGGCGTTTATATTTTGCCGGGGAACACGCCACGATCTATCAAGGCTTCATGGAAGGCGCAGTAGAGAGCGGTCAACGTGTGGCAAGAAATATCATAGAAAAAGGACAGTAAATGAGCGAAGCAAGAAGGAATTTTGTAGAGGGCGTCCGTGCTGAAGTGCCCCTCTTGATCGGCGTGTTCCCCTTCGGGATGATCTATGGCGCGCTGGCGGTCAATGCCGGGCTGTCGAATGTGGCGGCGCAAATGATGTCATCGATTGTATTTGCGGGGTCGGCGCAATTCATCACGACCCAATTAGCCGGAGAAGGTGCGCCTGCGTTCGTCATGATCCTGACCATAGCCGTTGTTAACCTGCGGCACATGCTATATAGCGCATCGCTTGCCCCCTACCTGAAAGACCTGTCACTCAAATGGAAGGTGATCCTTTCCTATTTCCTCACCGATGAAGCCTACGCCCCCTCCATTTTGAATTACGAAAAAGAAGGTCTGCAAACACACAAACACTGGTTCCTGCTCGGTGCAGGGTTTTCCCTGTGGTTCAACTGGCAGGTAAGCACGGCGATCGGCATTTTTCTTGGCGCGGCGATCCCTGAAAGTTGGTCGCTGGATTTTGCCCTGCCGCTCACCTTCATCGCCATGGTAGTTCCCGTCTTAAAAAAACAGCCGATGGTCGCTGCCGCATTGAGTGCAGGCATCACAGCACTGCTCGCGTATAGCCTGCCGTTCAAACTGGGCTTAATCCTTGCCGCATTGGTTGGCATTGCAGTGGGCACAATATTGGAAAGTGGAATTTCTACAAAGGGGGCAAAATGAATATCTGGCTGGTTATGATCATCGGCGGGCTGATCACCTTCGGGATGCGCTTCTCGCTGATCTATTTGTTCGGCAAATTCGAGTTCCCGGAGACGATGCGTAAAGCCTTACATTACGTCCCACCTGCCGTGCTCTCTGCCATTATTTTCCCCGAACTCTTCATACGAAATGGCGCGTTCGATGTTTCACTCACCAACACACGCCTGTTGGCGGGCGGCATTGCCATTATCACAGCCTGGCTTTCGCGGAATACACTGGTCACCATCCTGGTTGGGATGGCAGCATTATTTCTACTAAAATGGCTGGGACTATAAAAAGACCAGATAGACCTGATTCCCCCCCGCTTCCTTTGCGCGTGCCACTGCCTGGCGCGCGCTTTGGATGATGGGCTCCACTTCGGTTGTGGATGTGATCCGCATGATGGATGCAACACCCGCGCTGACCTTTACATTCAAAGGCGGCTCATTTGGGACCTCGATACGGGTGCCCCGTACCCCGGCGATAACTCTCCCTGCCACCTTTTCCGCATCCGCGCCGATCACACCGGGTAGCGCAATCACGAACTCGTCCCCGGTCCATCGTCCGATGCAATCGTAAGGGCGGCTCTTGTCTCGAATGGACTGGGCCACCACCTCGAGTACATCATCCCCCGTTTTTGCGCCGAATTTATCGTTGATCAATTTAAAATTATCGATATCCAATGCGATCAAGCTCATTGGCATGGATGCGCGGCGTGACCGTTCCAATTCTCCGGCTGCCTGGCGCAAGAACCCGGCGCGATTAATAAAACCGGTCAAAGAATCAAACGCCGCCTGGCTTTCAACTTGTTGATTTGCCTCAGTTAACCGGGTAGTTAACGAAATAATCCGCTCTGCGATCTCGATGCGGTTTTTCAAATCCTCAGCAGTATAAGGGCGTATTAAATAATCATCGCCTTTGGGAATCAACACTCCATCCGGGATCTTGGAGGAGATGATCAAAATATAAACCGGTTCCACTGTCTGCATCGTACGAATACGCTGGATCAACTGCGCCTGACTCAAGTCTGTATTATCCTGATCAGCGATCAGGAACTGAATGCCGCCGCCTTCAAATGCCTGCCATGCTTGTGCGCTTGAGGCAATAGGCGTCACTGTATTGTCATCTCCATTGACCGCCTTTTGAATGACTGTCATTTCCCTTGGGTCTGTTTCCAGTACAAGAATATTCATGGATGCACCTTTCCCCCATTATAGCAGGGTGCATTCACACAATTTGTGGATTTTTCGGCTGAACGGATTTTGACATGAAAAGCCGCAAAAGTTGACAATTCCCCGTGCCCGTAGTAATATTTGCCCCGCTTTGACCACGCCGAGGTAGCTCAGTGGCAGAGCAGGGGACTCATAAGCCCTTGGTCGGGAGTTCAAATCTCCCCCTCGGCACTAACAAAAAAACCCGCAAATTGCGGGTTTTTTTCTTTACCTGTAGCGAAAGACGGCTTACTCTGCCACCCGGTTTTTTCGGATCACATCGGCATACCACTCGCCCGAATCCTTGAGCGTGCGCTTCTGGGTGGCATAGTCGGTGTAAGCGAGACCGAAACGTTTGGAAAAACCATGCCCCCATTCGAAGTTATCCATCAGGGACCAGACCATGTAGCCGCGGACGTCTACGCCGTCCAGCATGGCAAGGCGGGTTTGGATGAAGTGGTTCTTGAGGTATTCGATGCGGCGCGGGTCATGGACTTTGCCATCAGCGCTGACCTCATCTTTGAATGCCACGCCGTTCTCGGTGATGATGATGGGCGGCAGGTTGTATTCGCTGTTGATCTTGACCAACATACGCCTCAATGCCGGTGCGCAAACTTCCCAGCCCATTTCGGTGTATTCTGAGCCCTCGATCTTTTCCGCTTTTCCTTTTGCAGTGAGCACATTGCGTGAATAGTAGTTGATGCCAACATAATCCATCTTTTGTGCGATCAATGCCATGTCACCGTCCTGGATCTTTGGCATGTCTTTTCCAATCATGTCATACACGGCGGGAGGATAATGCCCCTTGAAGAGCGGGTCGAGGAACAAGGTTTCGTTTTCGTCCCAAAATTTATTAGCAGCTGCCAAATCTTCGGCGGAGTCTGAGGCGGGTTCTGACATCCATAAGTTAAGCACAATACCCGCCTTCGCATCCGGTTTGATGGCGCGGATGGTTTGCATCCCCAGTCCATGCGCCAGCATGAGATGATGCGCCACCTGATACGCCATGCGTCGATCCTTGAAGCCGGGCGCGTGTTCGCCTGTGAGAAAACCGATGAAGGTGATGACACTTGGTTCATTGAAGGTCGTCCAATATTTGACGCGGTCGCCGAGACGCTTGACCATCAGCGCGGTGTAATCGGCGAAGGCATGGGCAGTGTTGCGATTCTCCCAGCCGCCTTCATCTTGCAAAGCTTGAGGCAGATCCCAGTGATAGAGTGTGAGCAGCGGCTCGATGTTAGCAGCACACAGACGGTCTACGAGTCGGTCGTAAAAATCCAAGCCTTTGGGGTTGATACGTCCGCGACCGTTGGGCAAGACACGACTCCACGCTGTGGAGAAGCGATAAGCCTTGAGACCAATTTGGCGCATTAGGTCAATGTCTTCTTCATAACGGTGGTAATGATCGCAGGCGATATCGGCAGTGTTGCCATCGTTGATCTTGCCGGGGGTATGACTGAAACGATCCCAGATCGATTCGCCTTTGCCGTCTTCGTTCCATGCACCTTCTACTTGATAGGCAGCAGAAGCCGCGCCCCAAAGAAAGTTATGTGGGAATTTGTAGGTTGTCATTTGAATGCAGAATATAGAATGCAGAATGATGAATTAGATTCATCATTCTGCATTCTGAGCTTATCGCTTGAACTTCTTGCCAGTGGCGAGCTCCACGCTCTTGTACGCACCGTCGTAGATGCCGATGCTCTTGTTCTTGACGATGCAATCGCAGAACATGGTGAGCAGGTCATCGTAGTCGGTCAGCATGTCGATGGCTTGCAGGGTCTGTGGAATGGTGCGGACTTCAACGGTGCTGTCACCGATCTCTGCACCGCGGATGGCGCCCCACATTTCATGCCCACCGACGCGGGCATTGAAAATCTTGGGCACGGGGTAGAAGGCGAGTTCACTGGGTTTGGTGATCATCACGTCCACCACGCGCATGAGGTAGTTGGTGGCATAGACGGCATGGAAGGTGTTGTCATGCAGGAAGACGTGCAAACCATGCGCAGGCTTCTTGCGGATGCTGTCGGTGAATTCGCGGGTATCTTCCCAGGTAAAGTGGGTTTGAATAAGGTCTTTGTATTCTTTGAGCTCACCCTGCAGCCATTCCCAGTTGTTCTTGTGGTCTCCAAGGTTGACGAAGAGAGTGATCTTGTCTTGCTTGACGAGCGGAATGACATGTTCCACGATGGCTTTGAAGAGTTCGCGCTGTGCGCCTGCCCCACCCATCGTCAACAGGAAGCGGCGAGGTTCTTTCGCTTTCATGCGGCGCATGCGATCATCACAATCCGCTTCGATGTTCTCAACCAGTTCGTGATCCACGTGGTGACCGGTGAAGAAGAGCGCATCAGATGGAGTCGGTTTGAGAATTTTGCCTTTGTCGTCGAAGCCGCGCATCACGCGGAAGCCGTAATAGCCGGAAGGCGATTGAACTGCATGCTTGGCGCCTTCGGTGAGTTGGAACGCCATGGGCCAGTTATCAAACATCATGTCCACGACGTTGGTCATGCCGCCAGCGACGGCGCCCATGCAGTTCCACATGTGCGAAGTGAGGATGGGCATGTCAGAAGGAAGCGCGCCGTAGAGATTATTGAAGAGCTCGCTCATTTTGAAGTCTTTAACTTCGGTCTTGAGGAAGCGCCAGGGCCAGGTGCTGGTCATGTAATTGAAGAGCTGATCCAAGCCGGGCAGGGAGGGTTCGCCAGTAGTGAGCGATTCCCAGACGTATTTGTCAAACCAGGGATAACGCTGTGAGATGCGCGAGTATTTGCTGTAATTGGTATTGCACCAGTTGATCACGTCTGTGCTGATGCCGGGGATGCCAAGCAGGTCGAGCCAATAGGGAGTGAAGCCCATTGCTTTGGCAGCAGAGACGCCCGCCATGGCGATGCGATAGTGACCAAAGCCCATGCGGATGGTGCTGACGATCACGCCGTTCTTTTTGTCCACGGGCTGCCCACTGCCATTGCGGACGATATTCTTGAGACCAAAAATCTCAGTACCATAGGGGTGGTCTTCCACGGTGAGATTAAATTTTTCATTTGGGTCGTAATTGAATTTCCTGGCGAGCATGTCTTTCCATGCATCGGCAGCACGAGTCTGCCTTTCTGTAATGGGGTTGCCGTACACTTCGTAGCGGCCATTCTTCTTTTGCAGCATGACGCTTTCTCCTAAATGAAGTTTATTTACAGGTACTTTTTGAAACCGCCAGCCGATTGGGCTGGCGGTTCTATCTTTTGAATTATCCTTTGACGCCGCTTCCCGCTACGCTTTCTACAAAGAAACGCTGACCGAGGATGAAGACGATCAACGGCGGGACGATGGCAATCGCCGCACCCGCAAGGATGAGATTGGGCGTGTCTGAGGCACGTCCGCGCAGCACGTTGAGGGCGAGGGTGAGGACGTGATTCTTCTCATTACCAACGTTGATGATGACCAGCGGCCAGATGAACGAGTTCCAGGCGTAGAGAAAAGTAAAGGTCGCTTGCGTGGCAAGAGCGGGGACCGAGGCGGGGATGATGATGTCTTTGAGAATCGCAAAGCGTGAGGCACCATCCAGCAATGCGGCTTCTTCGATCTCCTTGGGGAAGGTGATGAAATGCTGACGCATGAGGAAGGTTCCGTAGGCGGTGAATATCCACGGGATGATAAGCGAGGCGAGGCGGTCAGTCCAGCCGATGAGCACCATCAGTTGATAAAGCGGCACGATAAGCATCACGAAAGGAATCATGATGGTGCCAAGATAAAAGACGAAGACCGTATCACGCCCGGGGAATTTGAGGCGTGCAAAAGCATAACCGCCAAAGACCGAAGTAACCAGCTGCCCGAGCACCACCAAGACTGTGACCAATGTGGTGTTGGTAAGGGCACGCCCAAGGTTGTTCAATTCGATGACTTCCTTATAGTTTTCAGGATGCCAACTAATATCTTCAACCGGCTCGCTCAAGCGCACATTTTGGAAGATCGGTTCAGACTCAGGATTTTGCGGGTCAATGAACTCTCCAACGGTGGTCTGCTCGACGAGGATCATCGGGACGACCTGTCCATCCACTTCGACGTCAAAGAGTTTGACCTCTTCCCCATTGACGGTGACCTTTTGTTGATTCATCACGCCGCCAGTTGGCTTGACCTCGCTGATAAAACGCTCAACGGTATTGGTCAGGTCGTCAGCGGGTGCATAGATGCCAACTTTGATATTGCTTTTGGAAAGTGCATATTCCTTGCGGACACCATCCACTTCCACAAAGTAAAGCGGAAGCGGCTCTGCATATCCTTCCACCTGGATCGTAACGGGGTCACGCGGCAACATACGCGGCGGGTAACGGAAGGTATCTGCGGGGATCTTGAAGGAGGTGGAAAGCATGTAGAAGAACGGGAACAACATGACGATCGCGAAGAATGTCAGCACGAAGTACACGCCGAAGTTGCTCAGGAAACGAACGAAACGATAGGATTTCATGTTCATGTTGGTCTCCTCTTAGCTTTCGTAAATGCTGGAACGGCGCTGGCGTTGGAATTGGATGATTGTCAGACCGAAGATGACGATAAAGAGCACCCACGCAATTGCTGAGGCATAGCCCTGTTGGAAGTTCTGGAAGCCGGAACGATACAAGTACAAGACCAACGTGATGGTCGAGTTATTGGGTCCTTCCGCCGGGTTCATGAGGATAAAGACCTGCTCAAAGACCTGCATGGCTTGAATGGTGGTCGTGGACACGACGTAGAAGGTCGTGGGTGCGAGCATGGGGAGGGTAATGCTCCAAAACTTATCCCAAGCTCCAGCACCGTCTACAGTGGCGGCTTCGTACAACTCACCGGGAATGTTCTGCAATCCCGCAAGGAAAAGCACGGTATTAAAGCCCATCGTCTGCCAGGCGGCAATGATAATGATGGCAAAGAGCGCGGTATTTTCATCAGAAACCCATTGGATCTTTGGGTCCACAACAGCGACATTGAATAGATTATTCCAAAACTCAATGCCTAATGTGATGAAATAGTTGATGTACCCAATCGTCGCGTTGTATAACCACTGCCAAACAAGGGAGATACCAACGACCGCTGCAATACTGGGCATAAAGTACACGGCACGATAGAACTTCATACCGGGCAATTTGCTATTGAGAATGTTCGATAAGACCAAAGCGGGAATCACGCTCAGAGGAACAGCGAACAGCACAAAGGTCAGGGTGTTGCGAAGCGCGAGCCAGAAGAATTTATCTTCCGCTGCAAATAGGATTCCCGTGTCACCATACGTGAAGCGCCCCACTTCGTCATAGACTTTGATATCCACAACGTCACGGGCGAATTGATCGGGGGAGTCGAGGGTCACAAATTTGATGTTTAGGATCTTGGCATAATTTTCGAAGCCAACCCAGTTTGGCGTGCGGATGGCATCCGAGTCGGTGAAGGAAAAATAGAACGAAAGCAATAACGGTCCCGCAAAGAAGATGAGAAAGCCCAGTAAATTTGGCGAAAGGAACAACCAGCCGTTAATAATCTGTTCATGCCCGGTCTTAACGTTCAACGCCTGCGCAATATTCGTTTGACTCATGGACCAGAGTGAAAGCCCAAAGACCACCAACCCAATCACTGCTACGATTCCACCGGGCTGGGCAAGCTTCCCAAAGAAATAAATAATGCCATTGAGTGCATTCACCTGCCAGAGGAAAAGCACGAAGCCGCCCAACATCACCCACTTGCTGACTGTCTTGAGGCTGTTTTCAGTATCCTTGTTCCTGGTTGGGAAATACTCCTCCAATATGCCAAGGAAATATCCCAATGCCGTAATACCAAGATAAGGAATGCCCTTCCCAAAATTTTCACCAAGGGCATCAATGCCAACGAAAAACTCACCCACATTCAAAGCAAACACAAAGCAAACTACAAATCCGAGGTAGTCAAGTGTCAGGGAGGTCATACGACCCGCATGACTCCGCTTCGAGATCTGATAGGCTCCGTATCCGCTGAAAACCATGACCAAAACACCGACCAGCGAATATAGAATTTTTTGCCATAAGGGTGTTTCTGCCATTCCCTGCCAGATTACCCCAATGGAAATTGCTGCCAGTAAGGCAGCCACACCACGCCATACAGCATGGATGCGCAGAATCAAATTCGTCTGAGCGTCTATCCGTGATTGAGCCGTCATATTCTCATCTCCGTGAAATTGGGCGTCAGTGCGTTTACAAAAAAATCACAAAAGCGCAAAATAGTTTGAGTCTTTGGGATTTCTTTGTATATCTGGCAAAGTGGGGCAGGCAAGGTATTGCCTGCCCCACAGGTCATACAGTATTACTTATTGATTGAAAGCTTTGTTGGCTTCGTCACAGATCGTGGCGCCAAAATCGTCCACGGTGGTGGAGCCGGTCAACACGCCTTGGATGGCGGGACCCATGATCTTGTCGAACTCAGGCCAGGAGCCAGCCCACAACGGACCTTCAGCGGTCGGAGCAGCGGAAGGATCGATGCCGTTCAAGAATGCCTGGTTGTTGGCAGGCGGTGTGAAGGTGAGGAAAGCGTCAAGCGCTTCCTGGCTTACGCGGCTGGGGATGTTCGCGCCGAGAGCAGCGACCTTGCCCTGGGTTTCAGCAGTGGTGAGAGCCTGAACGAGAGCCCAAGCTTCTTCAGGATGTTCGGTATTGGCGTTGATCACATACGCGCCCCAGAACAGCCAGTTGCCAGGGGTTCCGTTAGGACCAGCAGGCAGTTCAACAACGTCCCAGTTGAAGTCCACAGTGCGGACGCCCGGAGTAGCCCAGCGGCCGTTCTGGAACATGGCAACCTTGCCAGCGCGGAATCCCGGTTCGGGATCTTCGCCGTAAGGTACAGCAACGTCATAGTCTTGATAAAGTGAGCGTTGGAAATCGAGACCAGCAAGAGATTCAGCGCTATTGAGGTTACAAGCAGCGCGGTCTTCAGTGAAGAAACCACCGCCAGAGGCATTCAGCCAGACACCGTAAGGACCCCACCAAGCAGAGGCACCATAGCCATAGATGTCCGAACCGAGAGCGCGGGTAGCCTGAGACACTTCGAGGAAGGATTCCCAGTTCCATTCACCGTTCTTCGCCAGTTCGCGAGGATCAGCAGCGCCGGCTTCAGCGATCAGGTCAAGGTTAAGGTACAGGGCGAAGGTGGATACATCGCGAGGAAGACCCCAAACTGCACCAGAGCCGTCACCAGTTGCACCGGTTTCGGGGTTGTAGGTCAGGTGGTACATCGGACCTTCATAGAAATCTGCAGCAGTGTAACCATCGGTGGCTGAAGCGAGATCACCAGCATTGAGGATCAAACCACGGGTGGCGAAATCAGCCACATCGGTTCCGGGGATCCAGAATACATCAGGAGCGGTGCCGGCTGCAATTTCAGCGCGGAGTTGATCCTGGTAGTTCGCACCTTCGGAACCACCGGGTTCATAGGTTAATGTGATACCATCAAGCTGAGCATCAAGTTCTGTACTGATCTTGCTGTAAACGTCAATCTCTTCCTGATTGTCTGGGCGTGTGCGCCAGCGCAAAGCAACATCAGCGCTCGATGCTTCGGTGGCGGAAGCTTCAGTTGCCGCTGGGGCTTCTGTCACCGCTGGCGCTTCGGTTGCAGCAGGGGATCCGCATGCAGCCAAAACAAAAGAGGCTATAACGAGCAAGCCCATGATCTTCACGAGCAAATTCTTTTTCATTTATTCTTCTCCTTGGAATTAGACGAACAAATCATCGTACGATCAGGCGGATTGCAATAAAAGTATTACGAGGTTGAATCACCTCCTTTAACAGTAGACTGGCGTACAACCAATTGAGCGGGTAACTTAAGCACGGTTTGCTCAACGGTCTTGTTTTGAATAATATCGATCAACTTACGGATGGCTTCCTGCCCAATCAGGGGCATATCCTGCCGCATGGTCGTCAGAGGCGGGTCAAAATAAGAAGACAAAGGCATATCGTCCACACCGATGACAGAGAGTTGATCTGGTACTTTTAGGTTTGCATCCCGTGCGGCACGCATTACGCCCATTGCCATGCGATCGTTCTGGGCAAAGACAGCCGTCGGCAAATTTCCCTTCCGAACAAAATCCATCAAGGCTTCGCTGCCAGAAGAAGCCGACCAATCCCCTTCAAATACCAAAGACTGGTCAAACGAGATTCCAGATTCTTTCAGGGCACGCTGAAACCCTTCCAAGCGGTCTTGTGAACAATCTTCTTCCATGGGTCCCGTTACTAACGCAATGCGCTTATGACTTAGTGAGATCAAATGCTGTGTGGCTTCATAAGCCACTTTTTGGTCATCCAACGAGATCGAGCACACATTCTCGTCATGCGAACGCGCCCCCACGAAAACCACAGGGAAATCTTTCGGCAAAAACTCATACCGCTCATCCGCATATGGATTGATCACGATCAAACCATCCACTCGGCGATGCCCAACCAACTCATCCACCAACCCCTGAAAGGCCTGCACGTCTGAAGCCGAGGAAGACAACACAAAATAATTATGCTGACGGGCTTCCACTTCAGCGCCTTCAATGACACTAGCAAAGGTATAGTCTGTAAGATTTGGGGAAATAATGGCAAGTGTATGAGTCGAACCGCGCGCCATAGACCGGGCAATCGCACTCGGGCGATAGCCCAACTGCTCAATTGCAGCCTCAACCACGGCACGGGTCTCTGGCAAAACCTCTTCACTGCCATTGATGACGCGTGAAACAGTTTGGTGAGAAACACCAGCTTGGCGAGCAACATCACGTATAGTCGGACGATTAGGAGCCATTTGGTATAATGTTACCGGTCACGTGAACGGTAACATGAGTCTACAAGAAGATAATGCCTTTGTCAAGTAGGCAAAAACCATATTGAGGTGTTTTGATGGTAAAAATTAATGCCGATCTCCCCGTAATTCAAGCAATTTCCCCAAACTACACCTGGGAGTGGAACTCCGAAACAGATATCTTTTGCCTATACGACATAAATCAACGCCTCATCTCACGCGCCCGGCATTGCCCTCTGCTCCTTACCTCCCCTACCCAACTCGACTTTTCAACACCCACCTGCCACATTGAAAATTCACGCATCTCCATCACCTACCGTGGACAAAACCCCGCCTCTTCCTTAACGGTAAGTTGGTCCTTTCACTCAGACTTCATCTCCCTCGAACCGCTTCGCCTAACTTCCCCTGAAGCCGTGGATATTGCCCAAATTATCTACTTCCCTGAAAAAGACGGTGCTTCGTACAAACCCTCTATGTACAGCCATTATGCAGTCATACCTGGTTTGTGCATGAGCACGAACATCAACCCCGTCGTAGATCTACATTCGCGCCTCGCCACCACTACCATCCTGGGCTCCGGCGCCATGCGTGGACCCGGGCTGACACAGCAATGGGGACTGCCAGCACATTACTTCTGCACCTTCAACACCTCCGACCGCTGGAACGCCATCGGCGCAAAAGAGCTTCAGACCCAGGCTGCCTGCTGGGGTCTCGCCGAGCTACCGCAAGGCGACTTTCGGTTGGAAATCCGCGAGATCGGTATTAGCCCCATCCTCAACCTGCGCTGCGACCTATGGAAACACAAGCCCGATAAACTCGGCTTTAATTTCTTCATCACCTTCGGCGAAAATTACCACGAAGCCATCCGCAGCTATTACAAAATCCTTCAACGCGAAAAAGTAATTACTCCGAAAGAAAAAAAACTCTCGCCCAAAAAGAAAGCGGTTCTACTTGCCCCGCAATACAATACATGGGGCGTGGAGTCTGCTCTGGCACTGCCGTCCGAGCAATTGACCGAAGACCTCGTGCGCGATATTTTCAACAAGCTCCAACACTCCGGTATGCAAGCCAGGACCTTCGTCATCGACGACAAATGGGAAGGCGTACACGGCGAACTCAAACATGATGCTGAGCGCTTCCCAAATTTCGAACGCCTGCTAAAAGACATCCGTGCTCAAGGCTACAACATCGGTTTGTGGGCGGCGTTCCTACGCTGTCAAAACCCTGCCGCACTTGGCTTGGACGAATCGCACTTGCTACAAACACACGAAGGCAAAACACTCTGGCTCGACCACCAAACCTCACATTACGGCATCTTCGATATGACCCAGCCCAAAGTGCAGGAAGTACTACGTAAACGTGCCAAAGAATTCATCCGCCGCTACCAACCCGACCTGATCAAATTCGACTTCGGATATGAGCTGCCCTCGCTCGATGTTGCCGCCCCGCAAGATATGTCCTTCGCCGGAGAACGCCTCTTGCAAAAAGGCTTGGAGGTCATTGTGGGTGCGATGAAAGAAGAGAACCCTGACCTCGTCATCATGTACTATGGTCTTTCTCCCCTGCTCATCGATCACTACGACCTACACAGCCCCGACGACCTTGTCTACTGCATTGGCGATTACGACCTTGAAACCAACCGCCGTGTCTTCTTCAGCAGTCTGTGCGGTGAATTGGGCATGCCCACCTACAGCTCATCCGGCTACGATTGGGACTCCGCCATCGACATCTGGTTTGACACGGTTGCTTCGGGCAGTCTCGGCTCGCTCCACTGTTTTGACGGCGACGAGAACGGGGAAAAACCATCAGCAAAGCACATTGCCAAATTTAATGGACTCAGCTCCCTCGTTAGGAAAGAGGCGTTCTTCTCTACCAAACCGCTCCATGCCAAATGGCAGGGAATCCGGGCGGGGCTGGCTCCCTCCTGGGAACGAGTCGAAAACGGTAAGACGGTCCTACTTGCCCTGCGAACACATCAGTTCGACGGCAAGTCGACGCCAAATGGGTACAAAGACACTGTACAAACCAACGTCACGCTTGTTGTCGCAGCACTGGATAATGAAGATATCGCAGAGTCAGATCATATTGGAATCGTTTTTTGGGGTAGCGGGCGCTGCACACTAAAGAACAAAAACAAGCGCGCGAAGGTCGTTGAACATGGTCTCAATGGGACCACGACCGAGGCAGACCTCATATTCACAGACCAGATCACGCTTAAACTGCAGCAAACTGAAACCTGTGAATGGATCGAGGTCATTTTTGAAAAGGGTTGATCTGGTTAGACGTCTTCTTCGTTATTGATAAATAAAAGAAAAACTTCCACCATGCGCGGGTCAAACTGCGTACCGGCACGGTCAAGGATGTATTGACGCGCCTCGGCTTTTTTCCATGCCCGCCGATAAGGACGGTCTGAGGTAAGCGCGTCCCAAACATCCACCACGGCAAAGATGCGCGCAAAAAGCGGAATCCCCTCCCCCTTCAAACCACGCGGATAACCATGTCCATCCCAATGTTCATGGTGGCAATATGGAATATCTATGGCGTCTTGCAAAAAGGGGATCTTGGATAGCATGTCATATGCATATTGCGTGTGTTGTTCTATGATGTTACGTTCTTCATCGGTCAGTGGACCAGGTTTATGCAAAATGGCATCCGGGATGCCCATTTTGCCGATGTCGTGCAAAAAAGCTCCACGCCGGATCTGTACCAGGTCAGCGTCAGATAGTTTTAATAGCCGCGCAAGTTTCAAGGTCATTTCGGTCACGCGGCGGGTATGACCTTCTGTCAATTCGTCGCGCAACTCCAGCGCACGCGCCCATCCCTCTAATGTGACGTCATACGCCTGGGCAAGTTCTTCGGCTTGCTCTACAGACCGCTTTAGATTTAATCCCAATACTTGCAACAAATATGTGACCGAGATCAAAACCGCCACGCTCAACGATAAAAAGACCGAGATGCCGCTCACCCATGCGCCCGTATCTGTGGAATTTACCTGCCGCGCCAGCGGCACAACCACGATCCCCGTCACTTGCAGCCAGCCCACTAAGATCATGGTAGCCATACCAATGCAAAATGCCAGAAATCCGTAAAACGGTTCAAGGAATATCGCTGAAAGTATGATGAATGTAAAAATGATGATGCGCCCATCCCCACTTAAAGAGGAAAAATACAAACCGACAGTCCCAACCAGATAGATCGCGGTAAGAAGCCCTCCAACCTGTGCATGGTATGAAACGGATTTGCTGAACGTAATAAAGGCAAGCAGCCAGGTTGCCACTGCATAAACGGTCAAAACCAAAATGAGTAAAAGTCGTGCATTTGGGGTGGAAGCCGATTCATTTTGATAGGTCACCAATGCATTGCGAACTCCACCCAACAGGGCAATCACCCAAAGAACAATAACACCGCGCAGGATGCCTTTCAGGACATGAACACGCCACTCCTGAATACTTTTTAATCCTAGCGAGGCATTGGGCAAGGCAAGAAAAGATAAAAAACGCATACGGGGATTTTTCGGAATCGCTTTCAGTTCAGACTCATAATGAAAAGCGAGTATAAATCATTTCGATATAAAGTAACTATCGCAGGAATATCTCAGGATATTTTTCATCAAAGAGCAGCTTTACTAAAACTTGAACAAAAAAGTCAGGTCGTTCACATTCGTTCCGGTCGGACCTATTTTTAACAAGTCTCGAAGTTCATCAAAAAAAGAATATGAATTATTGTCCTGCAAAAACAATTCCGGTGAAAGTCCCAGGCGCTTGGCGTATTGAAAGGTTTCTCCTGTTACTACGGCGCCTGCAGAATCCGTAGGACCATCCTCACCATCGGTGGCGAGGGTGAGGAGCATGGCATTTTTCATGTCACTCATTTCTATGGCAGCAGCAAGAGCAAGCTCCTGATTGCGCCCGCCTACCCCACGTCCACGCAGGGTAACGGTGGTTTCGCCGCCAGCAATGAGACAAAATGGAGCTGCGGAAGCTTGTGTGAAATAAGAACAGAGTTCTTTTGCAACCTCACGGGCTTCGCCCTGCCATGTATCCCCAAGGAAGTGTGTCTGAAAGCCAAGTGATTTCGCTGTCGCCAGGGCTGCATGTGCGGCGAGCGAGTTACTGCCGACCAAAACATTCTGTACATGTGTGAACAACGGGTCGTTCGGTTTTGGAGTTTCGGGGGTGCTTTCTAAATAATGCAAGATCGCAGCAGGGACATCCTTAACGAGATCATACTTATTTAAGATGTGCAGCGCATCCGCCTTGGTAGACGGGTCAGGTGAAGTGGGACCAGAAGCAATGGCTTCCAGCGGATTACCGACAACATCAGAGAGGATCAGGCTGACGATCTGCGCACCGTTCGCAGACTTGGCAACCCCACCGCCCTTCACGCGGTCGAGGTGGCGGCGCAAGGTGTTGATCTCATCTATACGCGCACCGCAAGCCAACAGCAGCTTCGTGAGCACTTGCAGGTCTTCAAGCTGCAAGCCTGGTTGAGGTGACGTCATCAACGCCGAACCACCGCCGGAGATCAGGCAAATGAGCAAGTCATGTTCGGTCAGGCTGCTGGCAAGTGCGTGAGCTTTGTTTCCGGCGGTCACACTGTTTTGAGTTGGCACAGGATGCCCACCCGCGTAAACTTCATATCCGCTGGCAGGGGCGGCAAAGGTTTGTTTTGGAATGAGCAAGCCGCGGCTGGGGTGAGGCGCGAGTATCTCTAACAACGCGCCTGCCATGGCTTGCGTGGCTTTCCCCAAGCCGAGCACCCTTACCCGGTCAAATTCATTAAGAACATGGGGCTGATCGGCAATGCGTAAAACATTTCCGTCGTGTTGAACAAATCTGCGCACTGCATTGCCCGGCTCCACAGCTTCGATCGCAGCGGCAAGGATGCGGACGACATCATCGCCGCGCGGGTGTTTTTGCAAAGTGGATGTGTAAAATTTTTTCACAGGAACCCGATGTAATAGTATGATAACGCATCTGAAGGAGATAACTGGATGACAAAACCCAAAGTATTCGTCACGCGCATCATTCGAGACGCAGGCTTGGATCTCGTCCGCGAATTCTGCGACGCTGAGATCTGGCAGGACGACCTGCCGCCCACACGTGAAGTGCTGCTCGAAAAAGTTCGCGGTCTGGACGGCTTGCTATGCCTGCTCACTGACCGCATTGATGGCGAAGTGCTGGATGTGGCAGGACCGCAATTGAAGGTGGTCAGCAACCATGCAGTGGGTTTCGATAATATCGTTGTGCCTGATGCAACCGCACGCGGAATTCCGGTTGGGAATACGCCGGGCATCCTCACCGATGCGACGGCTGATCTTGCCTTCGCTTTGCTGCTCGCCGCCGCACGGCGGGTATCAGAAGCGGAGCGATATCTTCGTGCAGGAAAATGGAAGACATGGAGCGCTTCCATGTTATTAGGGGTTGACCTTGCTGGCAAAACACTGGGGTTGGTGGGGTTTGGTCGTATTGGGCGTGCCGTGGCGAAACGTGCCGCAGGGTTTGGCTTGCGGGTGATCTATTTCAGCCCGAACGCAACGCCAGAGTTCGGGGCAACACCAGTGAGCAGCCTGGATGAATTATTGCATCAGTCAGATTTTGTTTCGGTGCATACGCCGCTGAATCAGTCCACGCGGCAGATGGTGAATGCGGAGTTCCTGGCAAAGATGAAACCCAACGCGGTCTTTGTCAATACTTCGCGCGGACAGGTGGTGGATCAGGAGGCGCTATATCAGGCATTAACTTCCAGTCAGATATTTGCTGCCGCGCTGGATGTCACTGACCCCGAGCCTCTTCCCATGACTTCTCCCCTGCTTACGTTGGAGAACTGTTTGATCGTTCCGCACATTGGCAGTGCCAGTGAAAAAACCCGTGATGATATGGCACGCCTTGCGGCAAATAATCTTATAGCCGGGCTTAAGGGCGAGCGCCTGCCGCATTGCATCAACCCGGAAGTATATACCGATAATAAATGAACATCGACAGACTCATCCGTGCCAAACGCCGCACGATCGCACTCATCATTGAAAGAGACGGTAGTCTCACCGTCCGTGCGCCGAAGCGGGCATCCTTACGTGACATTGAAGAATTTATCCACGAAAAAACCGAGTGGATCATCCGCTCACGCGAGAAATTGAAAGCCGTTGTTCAACACCCCAAAAAACAATATGTGAACGGCGAGGCGTTCTTACTGCTCGGGCAGGAATATGAATTGCTCCTCGTCCCGCCGCAACGACCTGCGCTTAAATTTAATGGCGGTTTCACTCTGGCGGTCTCTGCTCGTGAACGCGGTGAAGCAGCTTTTACCCGTTGGTACAAAGAGCAGGCATTCCTAGTATTTACCGAACGCATACAACGCTACTCCGCCATGCATGGATTTTCCCCGCGGCAGGTCAAGGTGAATTCGGCAAAAACACGCTGGGGGTCATGCAGCGCGAACGGAACCATCAACTTTACCTGGCGGTTGGTGATGGCACCGCTGGATGTGATCGATTATGTTGTCTTGCATGAATTGGCACACCTAAGAGTGAAAGATCATTCCCCGCGTTTTTGGAAACTAGTTGAGTCCATTTGCCCTGATTTTAAGCAACATCGCAAATGGCTAAAAGAAAATGGTGAAAGGTTAAATCTGTAAGAGCGGGGAAACCCCGCCCTTATGATTTATCCAAATTCGAACGTTGGCATCCCCTCATGTTTTGTCACAACCTTGAACAGCCCGCCAGAGAGCGGGTATTTATTTAAGTCGGCTTCGCTCATGCCTTTTCGCGCAGATGTGACATATAACTCATTGCGATCTTTTCCGCCAAACACCGGGCAGGACGATTGCAAAGCGGGCACGGAAATCTGCTCAAGCAATTGACCGGTGCGTGGATCCCAGCGTGTGACCTGCGCCCCACCCCACATGGCGATCCATAGATTGCCTTCAACATCAGAGGTCATGCCATCTGCCCAACCAAGAGACTTGGGGACTTCAAAGGCACGGCGACGATTTGCAATTTCGCCAGTATTCACATCGTAATCATACGCACGGACTTCACATGTGGGCGTATCGATGTAATAAAAGGTCTTATAGTCTGGGCTCCACGCCATGCCGTTCGAGATGGTCACATCGCGGAACAAGGTGCGAGTGGAGGCACCGTCGAAAGAATAAAAACTACCGGTTGGGTCTTTCTCGTTCATATCCATCGTACCTGCCAGGAAGCGACCGGCTGGATCACACTTGCCATCGTTGACGCGGTTGGTGGCAGATTCATCTAAAGTTACAAGGACAGTCTGCTGGGATGAAACAGGGTCGAACTCCACGAAAGAGGCGCGTTTTCCAAGGATGAGATGTCCGTTCTTGCATGGGGCAAGGCAGCCGATAAACTCATCCACTTGGGTGAGAAGTTCTGTCCCGGCATAGATACGTTTTTCAAGGATATCCAACCAATACAAGGTCTGGGTCTTCTCATCCCATGCGGGACCTTCTCCCAATGTAGCCCTGGCTTCAACAATAAGTTTTACTTGCATAAGACCTCCATTGGCGTTCTTAGAACCAATTCCGTTTATAGAAAATGTAGGTCGCCATTGCGGTGAGACCCAAAGACAAGCCAATAACAGTAAGGAATGCCAATGGATGTCCTTCACCAGGCAGGTTGACATTCATTCCATAAAATGAGGCGACAATGGTCGGCACATTGAGAATAATGGTGAGAGCGGCGAGGGCTTTCATGACCACGTTCAGGTTGTTGGAAATTATCGAGGCGAAGGCATCCATCATGCTGGAAAGGATCTCGGTGGTGATGGTCGTCATTTGGATAGCTTGCTGGTTTTCCGTCAGCACATCCTCAAGCAAGTCCTGATCTTCTTCGTAATAATTAAAGAGTTGCGTGCGCTGCACGCGTTCCATCATCACTTCATTCGAGCGTAATGCAGTAGCAAAATATGTCAGGCTTTTCTGATATTTGAGCAATTCCAGCAGTTCGCGGTTCTGAGTGGATTTTTGCAAGCGATCTTCCACCAATTCGGTGGCGCGGTTAATCTCACGCAATAAATTGAGGTAGCGTGCTGCAGTTTCAAGAAAGATGTACAACGTCAGGCGATAGCGCTTGCCGGTCTTCATTTGCTTATACTTGCCATTGGTAAGCGATTTGAAAATATCGCTGTCATAGCGGCAGACCGTGATGATCTTGTTTCCCAGGATCATGATACCAAGCGGCACCGTGTTATAGGGAATATCACTATCCGGTTGATGAATAGGAATGCGAAGCAGGATGAAGGTGTAATCTTCATCGCGTTCCATACGAGGCATCTCATCCTGGTCTAGAGAATAATTGACATAGTCCATATCCATCCCCCAGTTGACCAATTTTTCGATCTCTTCAGGGCTCGGGTCTACAACATTGACCCATGCACCATTCGCGATCATTTCGAGCGTTTCGAACCCGCTCTCGGTATTTTTGTAGATACTCAGCATGACTGCCTCCTTGCGTGAAATAGTCACGCAAAGGCGCTGCCGCGCACCTACGTGACAGTTATTTGAATATTAAACAGGTTCCATCCGCATATACTTGGCGGATTGTTATCAGAAGAACCTAAGTCGCTTTCGTCACTTGTATACATGATTCTTGACCGCGCCCATTTTACGCCCGTTGATGGAATTGCACAACCATTTTAATTATTGGGTTTTGATTTGCGTGCATGGATAACAAATACACAATGCGGAACGAATAAAGCGAAGCGAACCCGCGCCTCTGACTCAGCCTGTGCCTGCTGCATCCCTTCAAGCAGTTGCTTCAGCTCCGAGTCGAATCTCATTACCTCTTCCACCGAAAGGCTGCCCCCCACCCCGGCACTCGCGCGGATACGTCCGCGCCAGGCTTCGGCAGTGTAGGGCACATCCATGTCGAATGAGAACGAAGTCACATCCTCAAAGCCCGCTTCTCGCAAGTCACTAAACCAATCAGGGTAGCTGCCGTTCTTGTTCCCAAAGCGTTCATACCATTTTGGGTTATAGGCTTGGATAAGCCTCTCCGTTCGATCGACAACATTCCCAGGCAAAGGAAGCCAGTCGAAGTGAGCGATCAGTACCGTGCCGCTCGGCTTGAGCAAACGCTTCACTTCCTGCGCCGCCCGTGGACGGTCGAACCAGTGCCAGCATTGCCCGGCAGAGACGACATCAAAAGCTTCATCAGGTAACCCTGTTTCTTCGGCTTTTCCCAAACGAAACTCGACACCCAAACCTTGTTGAAGGCTGAGGTCTTTTGCCTGCTCAAGCAATTGCGCAGAAATATCCATGCCAATGACCGAACAGCCTCGGGCGGCGAATCCGCGTGCGAGAGTGCCAGTACCCGTTCCGAGGTCCAGTAGAGAGGCGTTAGGTTTTACGATCCCGTCTGCAAAGACACGGTCAAAAAATTCGTCGGGAAATCCGGCGCGATGTTTGGCGTAATCTTGTGCCGTCAAACCAAAGTCGTATTCCATAAAGACTATATCCTTTTTAAATGGACCAATGCTTGAAACAAAGCCGCTATATTGAGGGCGTGCATTAACTTCCCTTGTTGCACCATCTCAATCAGTTCATCCAACGGCACAAGCACAACTTCGATCTCTTCTGATTCATCCAGATCCTGCTCGCCCACCCATTCCACATCGGTGGCGAGATAGCAGTACAAGGTATTTTGCTGGATCGCCGGGTTGGGATAGAACTTACCCACCTCGATGATCTGCCCTGCCTTGTAACCCGTCTCTTCCAAGAGTTCACGCTTCGCCCCCTCCAACGGACTTTCGCCATCGTCCACCACGCCACCGGGTAATTCCAACGAAATCTCCTGCACTCCATGACGGTATTGTTTCACCAGCACCACTTCGTTATTTTTCGTGATCGCAAGGATATTCGCCCACGAGTCAAATTCCAACACAAATGCCTTATACGGTTTTCCGTTCGGGAGTTCGCAATTGTCCATGCGAAACTTTGGGAAGGGATGACGTGAATCGATGATCTTCCAGGGAATAAGCGTCATGCTTAGGCTTCCTCGTTCTCTCTCGCCACACGGTTGATTTCGTCCAAACTCGCACCCTTGGCTTTTTCCAATCGCTCGAAGCGTTTGCTGAATTGACTCATCGCGTAGTTGACAAAGTCTTCTTCTTTCAAGCCAAAAGGGACAACTTCATATCTCGCGAAGGCATCCCCGATTACGCCGATGGCGGAGGGCAGCAAAATGTTCATCTGCATTTGAAGATTATCCCATTCCTGCGGATGCTCCGCGATAAGGCGAGATAAAAGATAAACCCCATAGGCAATATGACGCGACTCATCCTGCTTCAATAACGAAATCCCTTTGCGTAAGCCAGGGCAAAGATCGTTACGCTCCAACATGGTAAAGAAAGCTTGATAGCCCGTCTCTGCCAACACGCCTTCGACGACCATGTTGTAGGTAACCGATGCCCGTATCTGGCTGGCAGGTGACGGGTCGGAGCGAAGCGCGTTCAACGCGTCTGGCAGGGATTCGTAGAAAAGTTGGCGGTAGTTATCGCCGTGATAACGACTTAAGTCCGACCTCACCCCTAGCCCCTCTCCTAAAGGAGAGGGGAAGGCGACTTCATCCATAAAGCGGCGGAAGAAATCAGTGTGCTTGGCTTCCTCGAATAGAAATGTGGTGAGATACATTTCCTCTTCAATGCGTCCTTCCTGCGCAATAGCTTGGATCAGCGGCAGCAGGTCAAGCGTCACCGCCTCCTCACCCGCCACAAACATGGACAGGAGCAACAGACACAGGTCCTTCTCTTCATCCGTAAAGCCTGCCCAATCCTGTTTATCCTTTGCGAGATCAATGTCTGAGGGATTCCAAATGCCAAGCTTCTTGGCTTTTTCATACAAACGCATCGGCGGCAGTTCGCGATTCAGTCCGCGGGTGGTGGTGGCAAACGAAGTGTGGGACATGGTTTCTCCTTTTGGTTATTTGCGCAGAGTTAACTTACCCTGATTATCGGCTTGATAGACGACTAAATCAGGCATAGGAAAATGTTTTGAATTTGTGGTAACGAGTGCCAAACTATGCTCCAAAGCACTCGCGGCAATTAATGCATCTGCATCTTCCAAGACAACCCCTTTCGTGCGCCAGGTACGGATTAATTCACCAGCTTTGTCTGCAATCTCAATGTTAATTTCTATTGTTTCAAGAGAGTCAAGAATATCAAACGTAGCTTCGCGCTCCCTATCCCGCATACCTCGAATAATTTCAAGGCGGGTGATCGCTGAGATATATAGCGCGTCATCTGCGGCAAGTGTATCTAAAAGTTCATAATATCCCGCGGTCTTACGCAGATATAAAATCAAAATATTAGTATCGATCAGGTAATCACTCATCCTGCCCCCACTCGGCAGAAAAATCACGCGTGGATTTTTTTCGTCCCTCTGCCACCCAGCGGTTAACATCTTCAAAGCTTGCCAGCTCGGGATGATCCTCATCCTTCCAGGCGCCGTAGGATTTCTTCAAGACCTCGCGTAATTTGCGTCGACGCAATTCCCGCGCCAACACTTCCTCTACAAAGCGAGTTCGCTCGCGGGCAGGGACTGCTTTCTTTAGTTCGTCTATGAGTGATTTGGTGATATATAAGTTCATTCTCTCTTTGACGGCACGCATTGCACTCTCCTTTTGCACTACTCTTTGCACCAATATTATACCCTACCTACTACGATATAATTCCACCATGCCTATTACCACCGACTCTGTACGCACCTATTACGATGAAAATACCAACCTCTTTTTAAAATTTAGCGGTCACAAAAAAGCGCAAAATATCCATCGCACCTTGTGGATGGAGAACACTAAAAGTATTGAAGACGCACTCAACACCTCAAACGCGCTCATCAAAGCGGAGATTGAATCTGTCGCTCAAACAAACGCCCGCATCGCGGACCTTGGCTGTGGCGTCGGCGCGAGTCTGTTCTACATTTATCCGCGTTTACAAAATCCTGCCCCTGCTCTCGGATTAACCCTCAGCCCTGTGCAAGCCAGACTGGCACAAGAGTCGGCAAGTCAACTCGGCTTGCAAGACCACATTCGCTTCGCCGAGGGGGATTTCACTTCCGTGCCCTTACCAAGCGAATCACTGGACGCAGTTTATTCTGTTGAAGCTGTCTGCCATGCGGTTGACCCTGAGAAATATTTCAAAGAAGCGGGACGTCTACTGCGCAAAGGCGGCAAGCTCATTCTCGTGGACGATTACAAATCTCCGCGTTCATTCAATTCAAGCGAAGAAAAATGGTTCGACGCTTATATTGATGGTTGGTATGTCCCCGGTGTACGTAGTGTGGAGCAAACAAGTGCCTTCGCCAACAAGTACGGACTTCAACTCAAAAAGAACGACGAGCTCACGCCTCATCTCCGCCTGCGCAACCTGCCCGATTTTCTCGCCAGCACCTTGCTCTTCCTCGGCGAGAAACTTCCGATCAAACATGCTATTGTTCCATCCATGTTGGGGAGCATGGCTTTGCAACAGTGTTTGTATATGAAGGTGGTTGAGTATCGGATGATGGTGTTTGAAAAGATAGACGATTGACCGCAGACCATAGACGATGGACAAGCATGGTCAATACCCCTCGGGCACTATGTACAATTACATTATTAACCAGCGGCACTCTCGGAGACGTCCTCCCCTACATTGCCCTTGGTAAAGGGTTGATCGAAGCTGGGTACAACGTCCGCATTGCTGCGCCGCGGGGGTTTGCGAATCTCATTAAAAACCATCACGTCCCATTTTCTCCATTCGACGGCAACCCTACTGACCTACTCATCGAGCAAGGCGACTCCACGCCGATGACGCTTGGCACAAATCCCATTCGGTCACTGCAAGCCACGCAAGAATTTCTACGCAAAGCCCGTCCGCTCTATCGTCACATGCTGCACACCGCCGCCGAAGCCTGCCGCGGCTCCGACCTGCTCATTCACGGCTTGCCCACCATTTGGGGCGCACACATCGCCGAAGGCTTGGGCATTCCCGCCATCCGCGCTAATTTGCAACCACTCACGCCCACTCGCGAATTTCCATCCGCACTTTTGCCGTTTCGTTTTTCTCTTTCAGGGATCGGAAACTGGTTCTCGCATTGGGCTGTGACTCAAGCCACTTGGCTTTCATGGCGCTCGGAAATAAACCACGCGCGTCACGCGGACTTTGGGCTTGCTCCCGCTCAACTACTTGACCCTACTCTGAAAGCGGACTCGTACCAACCTCTCACCCTCAACGCCTTCAGTGAAATTGTCGTGCCACGTCCACGAGATTGGAATGAGAAGCAAGTCATCACGGGTTATTGGCGAATGGCAAGAAACGAGTGGCCAAGTTGATGAGTTGGGAGGAGTGCAGAGATTTATTGACTCAGCAAAGAACCCCATCGCCATCGGATTCGGCAGCCCAGGCACGCGCGGATATTTGCCGATGTTGGAAGAGGCGTTGAACATGGCGAACGCCCAAGCCGTGCTAACCCTGCCAGAAAAATATCATCGTGAGATCAAATCCAAGAACATCTTCCCTATTGCATACGTCCCGCATGACTGGCTGTACAAACGCGTCAAAGTCGCCATCCACCACGGCGGCGCTGGGACAACGTCCGCGAGTTTGCATGCAGGCATTCCCACCATTACCATGCCCCTCGCTATTGACCAATTCTTCTGGGGTGAGCGGATTCAGAAAATTGGCGTGGGGCTATCCATTCCACAGCGAAAGTTGAATGCAGAGAATTTGGCAGAAGCCATCAGTGAAGCATTGACCAACAAAGAGATGAACGCGAGAGCAAAGGCAATCCGTGACGCGCTAAACAAAGAAGATGGCATTGAAGCCGCTGTAAGTCAGATCCGAAAACTGCTGTAAAAACTCCGAAGGAGTGAAACGATTATAGAAACCGAGGTCAAGTTAAAAGAAAACCCCGAAGGGGTGACATAATTTTGCAAACCAATGACATCCCTTCGGGATTATTTGACCAATCAAATTAGTCTAGAATCATTCCATCCCTTCGGGATTATTTCTTCGCAATGCCAAAATAGCTACAGCCAAGGCAAATGCTGAAAACAAACTCCCCAACCAATACGGCGCGGAGATGGCAATGACATCGAACGAGATGCCCGCAATCGTTGGACCAAAAATGTTGGTCAGTGCCAGCAAGGTCTGATTGCCGCCCATCAAGCGACCTTGCTCATTCTCAGGGACGCGCAACGAGACCAGCGCCGTCAGTGACGGGATGCTGATGCCCGTCCCAAGCGCAACGACAGCCACAGCGGGGAAGATCATCCATGCCGTGGGGACGAACGCCATACCCGCCAAGCCGATCACCATGCAAGTGAGCCCCACGGGGATGAGTTTGCTTTCGCCAAAACGCGCTTGCAACTTGGCATATAAAACACCCTGCACGATCACCCCACACAAACCGACATATAAATAGAAGTAACTATTCTGTGCAGGAGTCCAACCGAAGCGGGCATTGGAGAATAATGGAAAATTCGTCTGCAAACCGGCGAAGGCGAGGTTGAGTAAGAAGAGAACGATTAGAAAATTTTGAATATTCTTCTGACGGAAGATGCTGGTGAATTGACCCGCCCATGAAAAGACTTGTGAAAACGGCCTGGTCTCGCGGCGTTCGGGAGATAATGATTCGGGGAGGAAAAAGAATCCGAAGGCGGTGTTGGCAAAGGCGAAGAAAGATGCGATGAGCGCCGGAACACTGAGACCAAATCCACTGAGGGTGCCGCCGAGGATGGGTCCGGCCATGATGCCCAATCCAAAAGCGAGTTGAGAATAGTTAATGCTCTTGGCACGATTCTCAGCGTTGGTCGTGTCTGCCACGTAGGCATGAGCAAGAGTCAAGTTCGAGCCGGTGAGACCATCGATGAAGACTGCCAGAAAAATGATGAGGAGCGAATTTGCCAAGCCAAGCAGCAGATAGGAAGTCGCCGTGCCCAAAAGACAGAACAACAAAATGGGTTTGCGCCCGTAACGGTCAGAGAGTGCGCCGAGGATGGGACCCGAGACGAGTTGAATGGTCGAATACATCGACATCAAACCGCCTGCAATAGCAGCACCGCCATCCTGTGCCTGCACAAAGAAAGGCAGCAAGGGCAGCATGATGCCATAGCCGAGCATGTCTACAAAAACGGAAACGAGGATGATGAAGAAGGAAGTAGGCAAGGTAATTTACCAATAATAAAGGTGGTGAGCGGGCTGATTATACATTCCACTCACCACTTTCTGTATCATGCTTCGAGATACCCCAAAAACGTATTTACGGCAGTTCGATCACCGAAACCTTATTCCCCGATTGACTTACAACATACATCTTTCCATTTCCGAACGCGATCGCCGTGGGACGTCTAAACGGGTTATCCAAAACATGTTCATCGCCAAATGCCCGGAGGGGATTTCCTCGGCATCGAAAACTTGAACACGTCCAAGGTCATAGTCTGTCACATAGACATTCCCTGCGGAATCCACAGCGATACCTTCCGGCGTGCCTTTGATGTTGATATCTGTACCCATCTTCCAGGAGACGAGGAAGGTCCCATCAGAAGCAAACTTCTGAACAAATTTGGTTTCGTAATCAGCAACGTAAATGATCCCTTGCGGGTCAACGGCAATGCCGGTGGCATGTTTGAATTTTCCATCGCCTTCACCATCGCCGCCAAACTTCATCAGGAACTTGCCATTATTATCGAACTTCTGCACAAAGGGATTGCCGTCATCGGTGACATACACATTGCCTTCCACATCCACCGCGATGCCAATAGCGCGCACGAACTGACCATCATCCGTCCCTTCGCTGCCCCATTGGGTCAGGAATTTTCCGTCTTTATCGAACTTTTGAATGCGGAAGTTGGCGTTATCCACCACGAAGACATTATCGTTGGTGTCGATCGCCAGCCCGCCGAAGCCCATCGTATTGAATTCGCCTGCCGCGCTGCCTTGCTTATCCCACTTCGCCAACAGGTTGCCCTCGGCATCGAAAACAAGTACGCGGTTGCTGCCCATATCGCTGACATAGATCTGTCCGAGCGAATTAACGGCAACACCATATGGATCCTTCATTCCTTCCGTCGTTATCTTGATCTCAACAGGTTTTTCAGGGGTCATGGTTA